>JBMYUM010000397.1:0-4016 GCA_049605375.1 Phycisphaerae bacterium
CGTTGGGGTTGAGTTGGATGGCTTGGGTGAAGAACTGGATGGCTTCCACAATGTAGCCATCGGCTACTCCGCCGGCGAGGATCTATCCGGTGATGAAAACGTGGTCATCGGCTACTCCGCCGGTGCAGACCTGAGCGGCGACCAGAACGTGGTCATCGGCGACGCCGCCGGATATAGTCTAACGGGTGACCATAATACGGTGATGGGCCCATCAGCGGGTTACAGTCTCTCTGGTGGCTCCAACGTGGTAATTGGTGACGATGGCGCCCGACTTGGAGATCCTGCTGGCCGAAGATGGCCCGGACAATCAGCGTCTGATCAGCTTCCATCTCAAGAAGGCCGGTGCCGAAACCGAAGTGGCGGCCAACGGTCGTATTGCAATCGAGATGCTGGGGCGCGATCCCGCCCATCCGAAATTCGATCTCATACTGATGGATATGCAGATGCCCGAGATCGATGGTTACACGGCCACGAATATGCTGCGTCAGCGTGGTTTCCGTATTCCGATTGTTGCACTGACGGCACATGCCATGGATGGTGACAAGCGAAAGTGCCTTGATGCCGGTTGCAATGACTACCTGACCAAACCGATCGCATCCGAGAGGCTCATCACGGCATGCCAGGTCTGGGGACAGCAACTCTCCGAAGCTGGAGCCTAGAGAATTGACAATACGCGCAGGCCACTTGTATTGGCGAAACGCGCATGTACCTACGCTTGATCAGCAATGTCGGTCGCTTCCTGAATGACCTTCTTGGTTAGCTTTCGTACCCGCCGACGCTTGCGTACCGGAATAAACGCCTTCATTTCTTTCAACGGTCCGAAGCAGAGCAACTTGTCACCCACGCGAAGTTTCCGTGAATCGCTCGGATTGGGAATGATGAGATCACCTCGTGCCAGCGTCAGCACGCGGATGTCCATCTCCTTCAAGCCACAATCGCTCAGCTTCGCACCGACGAGTGGTGTTTTGGAAGCAACGATGATCTCCGCTGCGCCGTAACCACGACTGACGGTCAAGCGCTGACGAAGATCCATCTCAGGAAAACCCACGCGATCTTCGATAAATTCGATGATGCTCCCGGCGACGTCAGCTTTCGTACAATTCTCAATACCCTCCAAACCGGGCGAAGAATTGACCTCCATGATCTGAGGACCGTCTTTACTTTCAAGCATATCGACGCCCGCCACACGTAAGGCGACAATCTGCGCGGCACGAACGGCCGTCTCCTCAAATACCCGATCCAGCACAATCGCCTCGGTCGTTCCACCGCGGTGCACGTTACTTCGAAACTCCTGCCCCTTCGCAGTACGACGCATCGCGGCGACAACCCGATCGCCCACAACAAAAGCCCGAATGTCCTTTCCCTTACTTTCGGAAACAAACTTCTGAATCAAGACGTTCTGTTTCGCACTTTGCAGAGTCTCGATGATCGCCTCCGCCATTTGGCGAGTCTCAGCCAGAATGACACCGATTCCCTGGGTACCCTCAAGCAACTTGACAATAACCGGCGCACCGCCCAGGCGTTCGATCGCTGGTAGGACGTCAACTTTTGATCGTACAAATGCTGAATCAGGAAGTCCGACATCATGACGGCTTAGGATTTGAAGGCATCGCAACTTGTCGCGGGAATAGGTAATTCCCAGGGCGGAATTGCACGAGAATACCCCCATCTCTTCAAACTGGCGTACGACAGCCGTTCCATGATAGGTAATGGAAGAACCAATGCGTGGGATGACCGCGTCATAGTGCGCAACGGGCTTCCCCCCGTAAAACAAATCTGGGAATCGCGGTTCGAGAGAAATCGCGAACCGCAAGGTATCCAACACCTTCGCCTTGTGCCCCCTGTACGTGGCCGCCTGGACAAGACGCGCGGTACTGTAACTACGTTTGTTTCTCGAAAGTATGGCCAACTTCATCGCGTGCCCCGATCTGATTGACGTGATGTGCGTTTGCGACGCTGATCGACTGACAGCAGAAAGGATTGATCAGGATTAACAAGCATCCCATGCAGTGCAGTACGTCCCAGCAACATGCGACACCTCATTTTGGCACGCCGAACAAGGCTCATCTCAATACGTCGCCGCTCGCTCCCTATCATAATCTCTTCGGCAACAATGATCCGTTCTTGCGCGTGCCCCGTACTGGATCGGATCGAAGTTAATCGCACGATCTCCGAAGTCACGAGTACGTGACTTTCAGGGTCGCGCAAACGGCGGACAACCTTGAATTCCACCCGCCCGTTACCAATGTTCTTCACCCCTTCAACATGAATGGCACTGGTACGCGCACCGGTATCGGTCTTGGCTTCAATGCCAGAAATACCCCACGTTGGAAAGTCGATAAACTCCCGGGCGCCAATAATGACAGGAAGACATCCTTCAGATGAATCGCTCATGCCGTTCGACATCTCAATCAATTCAATGATCAACCTCTGTTCACCAAACGAGCTGAACATTATACTCAGAAGCATGCTACACGCATTCCTCATTGATGGGGACGGGCACGCGCGATTCATTTCTGAATCCGCAGAATTGCCGTCACTTGCCGGCTCGGACGTAGGGCATTTCTGGATTGACCTTCACGCGCCACCGGAAGATCTTCTCGCCGAGATTGGCAAACAATTGGAACTCGATCGGGCAGCCATAGAAGATTGCCTCCAAGGTGAACAACGACCCCGAGTTGATGACTACGATGCCTACCTGATGTTCGTCCTGTATAGCGTCGCAAGCGTCCACAATGACATGGCGCACGAACCCAAGAAAATGACGGCGTTCCTGGGACGGAATTTTCTACTGACCGTTCATCAGGAACCTATTCGTACCATCTCGGAAGAACTGAAACGACTGGACCGCAACAGCCGGAAACTCGCAGGGACAACCCCTGATGAGTTCCTTTACCGTTTGATCGACGGCATGGTCGACAAGTTCGCATTGGTCATGAACAGACTGATGGACGACCTTGATGAACTGGAAGAATTCTCCATGAGGAGTGACGCCACGGAACAGGTACTGGCTGACGCCAACGGACTTCGTCGTCGATGGCTGAACTTGCGAAGGTTGGCGGTCTCGCAGCGAGAACTGGTCTATCCGCTCGCGCGCGGCCAGTTCGACCACCTTAATGAATCACTCGCCATGCGCTTCCGACACGTACAGGATCATCTCACGCATACCATCGAGCTGACAGACACCTTCCGTGACCGCCTCCGTAGCATCCATGACAATTTTCATGCAACACTGGCTACGCGCATCAACAAGACCATGAGGACGCTCACCGTCGTCGCAACATCAATGTTGCCCATGTCGTTGATTGCAGGCATATACGGTATGAATGTCCAAGTCTGGCCCGCATCCGAAACACAAAACGCCTTCTGGTGGATCTTGCTTGCCATGGCTATCATTGGAGCGGCAACGACATTTGTATTCGCACGACGATCTTGATTGCGAGAAAGATGAACGTTCGTGCGGACATTTCCAAAGCAAAGATACAACGCGATGAAGCGATCCACTGACATGATTGACCGAACACCAGGCAAGATACTGTCTATTGCAGCGTCACTCGTTGTCGCCTGTCTGATTGGCCAATCAACGCGTGCCAGCGAGAAACTGCCCGACCAGCATCGACCGCAGCAATTGGCACAAGCCAATCAACGCACGGACACCGATAAGACTCCCCCCGCCCCAAAAGAAACCGCTCCATCGGATAAGCCCGCAGAGCAGACCGAGACGCCGGCCAACTTGGAAACTGAGGTCGCAGCGAGCCTCTCGAAGCAGGATCTCGTCAACCGACTCGCCACCGTCGAAGCGGCCACGGACCTCTCCGAAGAGATGAAAGCCGAAGCAATGGGTCTGTATCGACAGGCCATTGCCCTGCTCGATCAGGCGGAGGCCTGGCGTGTCAAAGCCGCAAACTACAGACGCGGCATCGAGGAAACGCCGGCTCTCCTTGAGAACGTAAAGAAAACCAGTGAGGCCTCCAAACTTGCCGTCGAAGAGGACGACACCCCCAAAGAGGAACTCA
>JBMYUM010000398.1:0-3986 GCA_049605375.1 Phycisphaerae bacterium
CGCAGAGCGAAAGCGTGCAGCCAGTTTGTGATCTTCCTTTGGGGGCAGACGGTTTCTATCGTGACATTTGGTTTGAGCATACCACCGACTGCGATGGTGTCCTGGTCGTGGACGTATTTGATGCTGCATTTGATCCGCGATTGGCAATCTACGATGCAACCGCGGCGGAGCGTGAGCGATCAGACCCTCTACAATGTAATGATGATGATGTCGCTGGACTGTCGGATGCACGCGCGACTGTTGCTGTCGAATCCGGCGAGACTTTTCTTATTCGATTGGGTGACAGGCAGCGCAATATTGATCTGCCAGATGACGAGTCTGGTTTTGAACGCATCAATGGACGTGCGTCGATGGACATTGCTTGTCTGCCGAAGAGTCTGTCCAATGATTGTGTTGAAGCGGTTCCCATGCATCTACCCTTTACGTTTGAAGGGTCGAACGTTGCCACCACGACAGACCATCCTGACGTTCCTGGGACACATGCGTGGATCGCATTTACGCTGCCGTCGGCGTCGAGTGTCCGTCTGGATTACGGTGACTCGCCTGATCGATTCGAACGTGTGTTTGACCAGCTTGCGACGTCCTGTGAGGGTCAATGGTATGGTCAGCGCGGTACGATTGAAGCCATCTCGACAGGGCGCCCGCGGATCACGTGGTCGTGCCTTCCGGCCGGGACTTACTACTACCCCGTCATTGCGCATCGTCAATCAGAGGGGGCGTTCTTGATTTCCGCGCGATCGGAAACGTGCGGTGGCGTTTGCTCATTTTCGACGGCGGGCTGCCTGGACGCACACGATGATGCCGGTTGTGAAGATCAAACATGTTGTGAGCAAGTTTGCTTGTTTGATCCGGCATGTTGCACGCGAGCTTGGGATGAGCGTTGTGCTGAGAAGGCGGCCTTGCTTTGCGATGACAGCCTTTTTGACGCTTGCAGTGAAGATCATCCTCATGAATGCTGTGAAACTCACGATTCAGGTGGATGTCGTAATGAGTACATTTGCCGTCGTACCTGTGCTTGTGATCCCTACTGTTGTCTCGTCGCCTGGGACCAGTTGTGCATCGCCGAACTGGGTTCCTTGAATCCGTCGTGTGGGGGCTTGCGCGATCTGAATGTCGACGGAACATATGACTTGGACTCCTACTGTCTCGGCGGGACGGAGCCCGATGTCTGTGAGATTTCCTGCATGGGCGACCATAACTGCGACGGCTATTCCGAATGGTGGGATTACGGCTGGTGGTGGGACCATTGTCGGATCTTCAACAGCGACCTGTGTGTCGCCGGGTGCCTGGCGTCGTTCGACTTCGATTATTCGGGTGACATTGACCTGAGCGACTTCGCATCTTTTCAAAATGTATTCACTGGATTCTGATCGCTGACCATTGAAAGTCGTCAGCAATCGGCGTTCCTCAAGTCTTCTCCTGATGCATTTTCGCGGCGATACCGATACTTCATATGTGCAATCGAATACCATTGGTCAGTGGGCATGTACGTCCACGGGTCGCGCGAGTCGAGCCATCGTTACGGAGAACGCTCATGTACGAAAATATCGATCCAGAACTACCGAAGCTCGTCGAGCGATTGCCCGAAGGTCGCGAAGGTTTCATGACCGAGCACCAGGCAGACTTCATGTACCACTTTGTCAAACTGGTTCGACCGCGACTGGTCGTCGAAACCGGCTTCCATTGCGGGCACAGTGCTTGCGTCATCATGAAGGCTATGGAAAGCTGTGGTGGCGGCACGCTGGTTTCATTTGACATTGCACGGTACGACTCGACCACCCGGGCGGCTGAGATCGTTCGGGAGCGATTCAATGACTTTCATTTCGTGGCAGGGGACTCAAAAGAGACACTCGCGCCGACGTTGTCGACGATTTTCAATCAACAGCCGAAGGCTACGCTTGATCTCGGCATCATTGACGGCGGGCATGATATAGAGACAGCACGAAACGATATGCTGGTGATGGAGAGCCTGCTTCGCCCCGGCGGATACCTTTGGCTCGATGATTTCGAAAATAATCTGTACCGTATGGTCGGCGTGAATATCGTCGGCCGGGAATTTGCGAATTCGCGAAAGAACTGCGTCAGGTTCCAAACGGCTGACGATCGGGGCATGATGATCTATCAGAAGGGATTCTAGTTTCCGCTGCATCGATCCCACGTTGTTGGGGTCGCCGCCGCCCACCAGTTTCGCCGATCCAGATCCGCTCGCGAGGGCGGATCCGAAACGCCAGCCGCCAGTGAAACTGGGGGGAGCTTGTTCGACTACACTTTTCCTGCTTTTCTCCTACCATACGCCGCATGGCAACGCTTCTTACATGTGATTCGGTTTCAAAGCACTATGGGCTGAACGAGCTATTCTCTGACCTCTCCATTGGTTTTGGTGAAGGCGAACGCGTCGGGTTCCTCGGCCCGAACGGGGCCGGCAAGTCTACGTTCTTGCGCATCATGGCTGGCGAGGTTGATCCGGATGGCGGCACGATCAACCGCAAGCGAGGATCGAGGATCGGCTACCTGGCACAGGAAGATTTATTCGCAGACGACGACACGGTCGAGTCGGCCGTCTATGAAGCGCTGTCGGATTTGCCGCTCGAAGAGCATGACCGTGCGACGAAGGCCCAGACCATCCTGAGCAAGTTCGGCTTCACGGAACCCTCGAAGCCCGTCGCAAAGCTCTCCGGTGGATGGAAGAAGCGACTTTCCATTGCCCGTCAGTTTGTGCGCGAACCCAACTTGTTACTGCTTGATGAGCCGACAAACCACCTTGATCTGGTGGGTATCGAGTGGCTTGAAGAGACACTTGCTCAGGTTCCCTTCGCGTTTGTCGCGGTGAGCCACGATCGTTATTTTCTGGAACGGGTGACCAATCGGGTCGTGGAGTTGAACCCCGTCTACCCGGAAGGGTATTTCAGCGTCAGCGGCAGCTACAGTGTGTTCCTCGAGAAACGAGCGGAGCTGCTTGAGGCACAGCAAGCGCAAGCTTTGACGCTCGCCAACATTGTTCGGCGCGAAGCGGCGTTTCTCAAATCGCAGGCGAAAGCACGACGTACCAAGTCCAAGGCGAGAATCGAAGAGGCGTACCGGTTGCATGACGAGCTTCGTGAGTTGCGAAACCGCAATGACTCGGCGCGATCGGCGGGCATTGATTTTGCGGCGAGTGAACGCAAGTCGTCTAAGTTGCTTGAAGCGAAGAACATCAGCAAAACTCTAGGCGACAAACCGCTCTTTAAGGATCTGTCACTCTTGCTCTCCCCGGGGACTTGTCTGGGTGTGCTTGGTGCCAACGGGAGTGGCAAGTCGACGCTCATCCGTACGTTGATGGGCGACCTCAGACCTGACGAAGGCAAAGTCTGGCACGCGGATGACCTACGTGTGGTGTTGTTCGATCAGCAGCGTGAGCAGCTCCCGCAAGATCAGACGCTTCAAGTTGCGTTGGCGGGTCATTCCTCCGGTGTGGAGTTTCGAGGACAGGCGATCCATGTGAAGGCGTGGGCCAAGCGCTTTCTTTTTCGCACGGATCAGCTTGACATGCCGGTGGGGCAGATGTCTGGTGGTGAGCAAGCGCGAATCTTCATCGCCCGGCTCATGTTGAAGCCGGCCGACCTTCTGATCCTCGACGAACCAACAAATGACCTCGACATTCATTCGCTGGATGTTCTCGAAAAGAGCCTGGTTGAGTTTCCCGGGGCCATCATTCTCGTGACGCACGATCGATACCTGCTGGACCGCGTCAGCACGGAGATCGTTGGTCTTGATGGCCGGGGCAACATCAAAAAGTACATTGATTGCGCTGAGTGGCAGGGGGCGATGAAGTCGCTCAAGGCAGATGAATCAGACGCCACGAACACCGTTAAGAAACCCAAGGGAAAGAAAGGCCGGCCGCGCAAACCAAAAACGCCAGCAGAAGCGGCGAGACAATATTGGGGCGTAACATATGCCGCACGCTAATCGCCCCCGCCGCGCGCGGCAAGCCCTAAACAGAGCTTTTC
>JBMYUM010000399.1:0-3986 GCA_049605375.1 Phycisphaerae bacterium
GGCATGCGAGGGAAACGCGATGACGCATACCGCCAAAATCAACGGTTCCTGTACGGGAGATCCCGTCATTGTTGTCAATATCCAGTAGTTTACCGGGTATGGCCAGGCACATTGTTGCCTCCTCCCTTACCGTCACTCTCCATGATCTGATGCTGGGCCGCGACAGCCTGCCCCAATGCGATTCCACCGTCGTTAGCGGGGAACAATTCGGAGGTCAGGACACGGAATCCAGACGATTCGAGCCGACGAGTCGCTGTATCAAGTAACAGCATATTCTGAAAGCAACCGCCAACCAAGGCGACGGTGGAACCTGGCGCCTTGGATGCGAGTGTGGCAATGATTGACACAAGGGTCATATGGAAACGTCTGGCCATCACTGGCCGACTGACACCCGCGCGCCGATCCGCAATCAAAGCGCGGACCATTGGCGTCGGATCCACAATGAGCGGACAATCTTGAATACGTGATCCGCCCATATCGCTGTCACTTGGCATTTGCAGGGTGAACGGATAGGTATCTTCATTGTCCGACTGCAGGGCAAGCTGTTCCAATTCAATCGCGGCCTGTCCTTCGTACGAAACCGCCGGTTGTCCCCCGATCAGGCAGCTGACAGCGTCGAAAAGTCGTCCGACACTCGACGTCAGTGGTGCGTTCGTCCCTGTCGTCATCGCCCGTGAAAGCACACGGATGTCAGAAGTCCGAAAGTGCGGAAGTAGAGCCTGCCATTCACTCATGGTCTCCGCGCCGAAAGTACGCCAAAGTAGACCGAGCGCGGAACGGCGTGGTTCCCGCGAAGCCTGATCGCCGCCGGGAAGTGGGAAAGCGCTAAATGTTGCGAAGCGTTCGTATCGGCGTTTGTCTGCGAGCAGCGTCTCACCGCCCCAAACGGTGCCGTCATCCCCATACCCTGTCCCATCCCACGAAAATCCGATGACGGGATCGTTCTGTTCATGTTCAGCCAGGCATGCCACGATATGAGCGAAGTGATGTTGAATGCCAACAGCTGGCAGCGGTAGATCGGCGACGAATCTCGTTGACTCATAATCCGGATGCCGGTCATGAGCGACCACGACCGGCTCGATGCCCTGCAATTCAGGTAGCTCTTTCAGCGTTTGTCTGAATGAACGATTTGTCGATACAGATCCGAGGTTGCCGATGTGTTGGCTAACCACAACGTGACCGTTGCCGGCGACGGCAATCGTGTTCTTTTGTTGAGGCCCAACTGCGACAAGTGGCGTTTGACATTCACTCACCGCGATGGGTAGCGGTGCGTATCCTCGAGCGCGACGAATCAATACAGGTCGTCCACACCATAAGCGCGCCACGGAATCATCGACTTGGCGCATGATCGGCCGATCATGCATCAGAAACAGATCGGCGACATTCCCAAGACGCAGTAGAGCTTCATCGTTCTCGATACACAGAGGTTCGTCCGTGCGATTCCCACTGGTTGCAACTACCGGTTCACCCGTCTCACGGAGCAGCAGATGATGAAGTGGTGTCGTGGGAAGCATCATGCCCAACAATGAAGATCGAGGTGCAATATTGGACGCGAGACAGCTTCGATCTTTTCTATGGATGAGGGTGACAGGGCCAGCCGGAGATCGGAGAAGTATGGCATCCTCTTCCTCAATGTGGGCGTGCAACGCAGCCTGTTCCAGGGATGCCACCATGATTGCGAGCGCTTTGTCCGGACGCTGCTTTCTTCGTCGCAAAGTTACGATTGCCTTGCGCAGCACCGCACTCACCATGAGCTGATAACCACCGATGCCTTTCACCGCCACGATCAACCCGTGACGAATTGCGCTCGCAGCCTGGCGTAATGCGTCATGCCCTGTGGCGCGAAGAGTTCCATTCTTATCATGCAAACTGAGTTGAGGGCCACACTTTGGGCACGCGTTGGGCTGCGCATGGAAACGACGGTCGAGTGGATCCTCATATTCGTGAAGGCATGCCTCGCACATGACAAAATCACGCATCGTCGTAAGGGGTCGATCATAAGGCAGGCCGGTGATGATGGAGTAGCGAGGGCCACAATTCGTACAGTTTGTAAACGGATAGCGGTAACGCCGGTTGGCCGGGTCAAAGATTTCTGCGGCACATTCATCGCATGTCACAATGTCTGGAAGGATCAGTGTCCGCCGCGAACCATGCGAGCGACTGTTGCGGATCTCAAATCCACTGTAATGAACATACGGGGCCGGACAGGAAACAAGACCGGTGATAAGTGCCAATGGTGGAGCGTCGCTTTGCAACCGTTTCTCGAAGTCACCAAGTGTTGCCTTCGGACCAAGCACGTCAATGCGGACGCCGTCGGGAGTATTCTCGACCCAGCCTCGAAGTTGCAGATCAACCGCAAGCCGGAAGACAAACGGGCGGAATCCAACACCCTGCACGGCTCCCTGAACGGATACCTGGCGTCGCTCGATGGTTGTTGCACCGCTTGTCATAAATGTTCGTTCGCGTCAGTTCGCGTTTGATTTCCGGCCAGGACCATCGGCGCAAGCCGCTGATCCCGATTGACGCCATTATACGCACACAAACCCGGCAACCTGCGTCCTTTCGGCGCTAAACGTCCAGGTTCGGGCCAATTGCCGCAAAGAGAGCGGGAAACCCCTCATCGAAGACTGATTCTGGCACTTGGCATCGTCCACGCCTAGGGTGTTGGGAATCGTCGCAAGAGGACCTGGTCCAACTCACCCGGCGACTTGACCTCATCTTTGTCAATCCAGCGAACCTGTTCTGCGAATCGCCGCGCCCGGTCGAAATTTTCCTCCGTGATGAACCCGGGCATCCATCGCGTCGGCGCCATCTCCGATACCGGTGCAAGGAAAATCATGCTTTGCATGATGTCTCCGAAATTCGTCTCTGGCGTACGCATCCAATACCCGCAGTTCCGGTCACGCAGCATGGCAAAGGGAGATCCCTGGATGTCGAATCCGATTGCCTTCTTGCCACTCCGCTTGATCACATCTTCGATCAAGGACTGTATTGGAGCCGGTTTCGATCGGCTAGGGTATTCATGATGCAGAACGACCTGGGTGATCCGTGCGCCAAATTCCTTGTAGAGCACGGTTCCCAAACGCACGCCCTGATTCAAGTACGTATGGTCCCGACCGACGTGGACGATTGCCTTCATGCCACGCTTCAGGCCGGACACCCTGACAACGTCAATCATGTGTTTTTCACGGGCCAGTCGATTCTGGAACTGCTTCATACGATCGTTGGTCGGTGGTTGGCTACCCCAGCTGTTGTCCATGCCGATCACTTGAAGTTGTTCCTCACCGGCCTCCAAACTCTGATTGAGCGCCCAGGCGGAATGAAGGATATCTCGGTACTCGCGAAATCCCCAAACGCCGGTTCCGTAATCGCGCATGAGCGCCGTCGCCAACTTGTGGTCAAATGAATCCGCCGTTACCAGTTGTTGGAGTGAGTCGTTCTTTTCGCTGTTAATGAACTCCGTGATTAACGCACGCAGTCCGGCCGTTCGATAAAGGGGTTCCAGGCTTTGGGCGACGAACTGACAATTCTGTCTCTTCTGATGAGTCTCTCCAAGAAGAATCAAGTCATGGTCCCGTAGTTTCGTAGCCAGAAATGCGGCAGGTAGAAGTCCCGTCGTCACAACATGGTCAACGAGAATCTCCATCTCCGATGCGACAACCGCCTCTGCCTCTACAACCTTGATAGTCTGACTTTCCTCACCGTGGTTTCCGGATTGACAATGGCACAACCCCGGCAGGACCAGAAGGAGAATGATCGCATGGCGGTTCATGTAGATTCCCATCGAGTCTTTCCTTTCGAGACAGCCTTCGTCTGTTGAGAGCGATGCCGTACTGTCCTGTGATAATCCTGTCCAGCTTGGCGGATAGACGCCGTCCGATCAGGCCGGCATGCAGGTTCCCGCGCGGCACGGCCGCAGCAGCAGCGTTTCTAGCCATACCGCCCGCCGCTCTCCTGAAAACAGGGGCAAATCGCGTGCCACGGAG
>JBMYUM010000400.1:0-3972 GCA_049605375.1 Phycisphaerae bacterium
TTGGCTCTGATTCTGGCCAACACCAACCCGGGTACGCACACATTCGACAATCCAGCATGTGGCGGCGGCACGGATACCGTCGTTATCAACGAAATCATCCAGAACCCAGCCGCAGTCGGTGACTCGGATGGGGAATGGTTCGAAGTCTTCAACCCAGGCGGGTCGGATGTCGACCTCAACGGTTGGACGATCGCGGACAACGATGGCGACAGCCACGTCGTCGGTGCATCCGTTCTTGTGCCGGCTGGCGGCTTTGCCGTCCTCTGCCTTAACAGCGATTCTGGTACGAACGGTGGCGTCACCTGTGACTACCAGTACAGCGGAATCTCACTCAGCAACGGCGCGGACGAACTCGTCCTCTTCGACGGCGGACTGAATGAAATCGACCGCGTGGAGTGGGATAACGGGGCAACCTTCCCCGATCCGAACGGCGCCTCGATGGCATTGCGTGATCCTGCTCTGGATAACAACGTTGGAGCCAACTGGTGCGAAGCTTCGACCCCATTCGGTGACGGTGACAACGGTACGCCGGGCGCGGCAAATATCTGTGCAGCAACCGGTTCTTGCTGCGTCGATGGCGTTTGTTCTGATGATGTGGTTGAAGCTGACTGCGCCGGCGACTACCAGGGCGACGGTACAACGTGCGTCGACGTCGTTTGCCCGCTTCCGACCGGTGCCTGCTGTGTGAACGGCGTTTGCTCAGACGATGTTCTTGAGATTGACTGTGCCGGAGAATTCCAGGGCGTCGGAACGGTCTGTGCCGATGTCGAGTGCCCGGCTGTAGAGGGTGCATGCTGCTTCGCCGGCTTCTGCAAAGACAACGTCGAAGAGAACATGTGTGCAGCTGACGGTGGTACCTTCCAGGGTGAAGGTTCGACCTGCGACGGTAGCGGCGGAGCAGGTGCTTCGTCGACCAAGGCAGGTACCGTGACCCAGTCCGTTGACACTGGCGGCGCGGGTGTCACGAACGACTACTACGGCTCAGGTAACGATGATGACTTCGGCGAATATGGTGTCACGACGTTTAACTTCGACAGCAGCGACTTCGGTGGTGCCGTTTCGGGCATCGCGTCAGCTTCACTGACCGTCACCGTTAACGACCGTGGCTTCTCAGATGGTAATGCGGTCGAGTTCTTCTTCACCACGGATACGGTTGGCGCCGGCTATACCTTTAACGATGCTCTCGTTAACGGTATCGACCCGGCACAGTACACGTTCGCACCGGTTTCACTCGGTGTCTTTAACATCCCGGAAATGGCCGGTCGTGCGGGTGGCGAAACCGACACCTTCGCACTGGACCTTTCGGGTGTTTCGGCTGACCTGATCAACTCGATCAACAATGGAACGGACTTCCAGATCATCGTTGCTGCAACCGTTGCAGCCCATGACATCACCTACTCGGGTGTTGGCAATACGTTCGATCCGGGTGATCCGACCCTCGAGATCGTTGCAGAAGGCAACGGCGGCACGCCGGTCGATTGTGGTGCTGCACCGGTCGTTTCGATCAACGAAATTCGTATCGACCAGCCGGGTCCGGACAACGACGAGTACTTCGAACTCTTCGGTACCCCGGGCCAGTCGCTCGACGGACTCTGGTACATCGTGATTGGAGACACGGGTACGAACTCGGGTATCATCGAAAGCGCAACCCCGCTGACGGGTCTCGCCATCGACGGCAACGGCTTCTTTGTCGCTGCCGATGATACGTTCACGCTCGGCACGGCTGACCTGACGGGCAACCTGAACTTCGAAAACAGTGACAACGTCACGCACCTGCTCGTCGCCGGTTTCATGGCGAACTTGGGCGATGATCTGGATGCAGATGACGATTGTGTTCTCGACGTCACACCGTGGGCCGGCCAACTCGACTTGATCGCTCTGATCGAAGAAGACAACCCGCCGGCAAACACCGAATGCCACTACGGCGGCACGACGCTTGGCCCGGACGGCACGTTCGTCCCTGGTCACTCGGCACGTTGCCCTGACGGTGACGGCGAGTGGCGCGTCCTTGCGTTCGATCCGGCTGATGGCGATGACACACCGGGTGCCGCAAACTTCTGCGTCGACCCGACGGGTGCCTGCTGCTTCACCACCGGTGTCTGCGAAGTGCTGACGGCCGATGAATGTGCCGCTGGCGCTGGTTCGTACCTCGGTGACGACGAAGCCTGCGAAGGCGACTCGGACGCTGATGGCACGGACGGTCGTTGTGGCGACAACTGCCCGGATGACCCGAATAAGACTGAACCGGGTGTCTGCGGTTGTGGCGTTGCTGACGACGATTCGGATGCAGACGGCGTTCTCGACTGCAACGATGGCTGCCCGTTTGACCCGAATAAGACCGAACCGGGTATCTGCGGTTGCGGCTTCGCTGACGTCGATACCGACAACGACGGTTTCCTCGACTGCGAAGAAATCTGCGACAATGATCCGAACAAGCAGGATCCGGGTGTCTGCGGTTGCGGTACGCCGGATGTCGACACGGACGCGGACACGGTCTTGGATTGCAATGACCAGTGCCCGGGTGAAGACGACACCGTCGACGAAAACATGAACTCGATCCCGGATTGCCTTGAGCAGCCGGAAACGGTTCCGACCGTTTCGACCTGGGGTCTGATCGCTCTCGCACTGCTGCTTCTTACGGCAGCAAAGGTAACTTCGACTCGTCGTGAGTTTGCCTAAGCGAGATCGCCAAGAGCTTGATCCGGGTATCGTTTCGCGAGAAGTCGACACCCGGTAAGCCTGGATAAACTCGTGGGCGGAGAACTTCGGTTCTCCGCCCTTTTTTTGTGCCGCCATCAGGCGATTCGACAGCATCTCCATTCGTTCCACGAGCACGCCGTTCAGAACCACTCCATTGAACACTCGAGCACAATCGAATAGCGTGTCGAGCGTTGTAGGAACACCCAACGACATGTGCTGGAGCACAAGATCATGGAAGCTGCGATTCGCTGTGAACAACTCTTCAAACGCTATGAGACCGGCAAGAAAGTCGTCGATGCCGTCAATGGTCTCGATCTCCTGATTCCCTACGGCGAGTGCTTCGGTCTCCTCGGGCCAAACGGCGCCGGAAAAACAACCACCGTCGAAATCCTGGAGGGCCTCCGCGAAAAGACCGCAGGCGTGGTGGAAGTCCTCGGTATGCAATGGGGTGCAGGCAATGACCTTGTCCTCCGTCAGCAGATTGGCATTACACTCCAGGAGACCAAGCTGGAAGAGAAATTGACCGTTCTTGAAACGCTCCGCATGTTCAGAAGTTTCTATGCGGACGGCATGCAACCGGAACGTGCCATGAACCTGGTTTCGCTCCAGGAAAAGTCCGACAGCTGGGTGCGTGATCTTTCCGGCGGACAGAAACAACGTCTCGCCGTGGCTTCGGCTCTGGTCGGTGATCCCAAACTGCTGTTCCTCGATGAACCCACGACCGGCCTCGACCCACAGGCCAGGCGACAATTGTGGGACGTGGTGAATGACCTCAAATCAGGTGGTACGACCATCCTGCTTACGACGCACTACATGGATGAGGCGGAGAAACTCTGCGAACGCGTGGCGATCGTCGACAAGGGAAAGGTCATCGCGCTGGGAACGCCACGGGAACTGATCACACAAATGGGCGGCGAACATATCATTGCGTTCGAACTGATGCCGAACGGCAGTTCGTCCATCGGACCAGAGCAATTTGAATCACTGACGTCGGTCACATCCGCAACAAGCGAAGAACATGGCATTCTCTTGACCGTGGCCGAGCCGCACGTGGCTATCCCGGCCTTAATGGACTATGTCAAAGATCAGGGTATCAACATGGCCTCGCTGACCACCCGGCACGCCAATCTGGAAGACGTCTTCGTAACTCTCACCGGCAGGCACCTGATTGTTTTTAGTTAAATAAAAGTTACCTAAGCTTCCTGATACGATAGCGTCGACGTTGGTAGAAGCAGATCCGTGAATTGTTGCGAGAATAGTCAGTGCCAGATA
>JBMYUM010000401.1:0-3967 GCA_049605375.1 Phycisphaerae bacterium
AGGCTTCCGTTACGGAAACTAAATGTTCAACTTTTTTTATCATTCCAAGGATGTTTGGGGTTGCGTCATGAATAACTTCTTTCCCAATTCCACGGAGTCCTAGTGCAGCAAGTGTTCGCTTCTGATTTTGAAGACGCCTACGCGGCGCTGAACCAGGCCGCAACCGACCTCATCGGCTTTGACCCGAACGACCCTCGGACGGGTCTACCGTCAGGAGATCCAATCACGGCATTCGATGCCCAGCAGGTCGACCTGGCCTTGCAGGCGGTCGAAATGAATTCCGAAGGCGCATGCGGCGCCACGATTGCGATTCTCGACGCGACCCCACCGGCCGAGTGCGGCATGCAGGATACGCTTTTCACGGATGACTTTGAGTCAGGCAACGCAGGTTGGGTTTCGACCGTCATCGGTTCACCGGACACACCCTATGATTGGGTGCTCGCAGATTCACTTCCGACCGGCCGCAGTGGGAACGCCTGGTACTGCCTCGATCTTGATGACGGCTGCCCGGCCGATGGCGAGGAATCGGCCGTCCACCGTTTGTCGTCGCCCGTCATCGCCGTGCCGGCCAATGTCACGTCCGTCACCGTAAGTTTTGCTCATTACGTGGCGACCGAACCCCTATGGGATGGCGGAAACGTCAAGATCAGCGTCAACGATGGCCCGTACAACCTGGTTCCGTCGTCGGCCTTTGCATACAACGCGTACAACGCAACGCTGAATGGCGGTTCCAACACGAATCCACTGGCCGAGGAACCGGGGTTCAGTGGCGTCGGTGGCGGATGGGGAACGTCCCTGGTGGAACTCGAAGGACTGGTCCAGCCGGGTGATTCGTTCCGGCTCGCGTTCGAATTCGGAAAAGACTATTGCAACGGGGTCGACGGTTGGTACATCGATGACTTCAGCGTCTATGCGTGTACCTGCAACGTCGACGCGGACTGCCAGGACGGCATATTCTGCAACGGACTGGAAACATGTTCCGGTGGTTTCTGTGCCGGCGGCATGACACCATGCGCAGGCTATTGTGACGAGGCGGCAGACAACTGCCCGCCGACCGCACTCTGGGATGACTTCGAAAGCGGAAATATCCACGGCTGGAACACCTACGCCGACGATAGTACGGCCTCGACTGGTGAGTGGATATTTGACGACCCCGAAGGAACGACTACAGGCGGACTGCAAGCACAACCGGAATTGGCTTATGCGGGCAACAGTTGTGCGTTCACGGCGCGAAACGAAACGGGATCGGCCGGCGGTGCAGACGTCGACAGTGGTGTGGTCTACCTGGAATCGCCGACGATCGATTTGAGTGGTCAAACCGATGTGGAGATTCGATACGCGCGCTGGTTCTTCCAGTCTGAGTTTGGTAACGACAACGACGACTTCTTCAGCGTTGAAGCGTCGGATGATGGCGGCACATCATGGAATGTCGTCGAGTTCCTAGGCCCGGACGTGCGTGCCAACAGCTGGACGGAGATGTCGTTTGATCTCGATGAAGTGATTTCAATGACCGCCGATGTTCGCGTCCGGATTGGTGCCAGCGACGGGTCTGCGAACGGCGAAATCGTAGAAGGTGCTATCGACAACTTTGCTATCGTGTTGACCGGTGGCGCGACGTGCGAACCACCGATCGTGGTCGCCGATTCGAGTCGAACGTTCGCCATTACGCCTACCCCGGGTATCGAACCTGTGGGCCTTCGAATCACAGGTGATGGCGTATCAAGCGACTACGGCTGCGTTGATATGTACATTCAGCCGGATGGCACCGTTGCCGGATCAGCCTCATTCCAACTGCCCGATAGCTGGAATACCATGCATCCACGCAGCGAGATGATCGCACCGAATACAGAGTATTTCGTACAGGCTGTCTGTGCCAACGGCGCAGTCATGTCAACGCCGGTACTTGTCCGTACGTGGCAATGGGGCGATGCAGATGATAACGGTCTCGCTAACTTTGCCGATGTCTTGCTGCTCGTGCAGGCTTTCCAGGAAAACTTCGCAAACGTAACGCTTGCGGCTGCCGATCTGGAACCCTGTCTGCCAAACGAGGTCGCCAACTTTACGGACATCCTTCGCGGCGTGCAGGCATTCCAAGGCCAGTCATTCGGCGACGTTGGTTGCTCGGTTCCCTGTCCGTGATGCTCGGCTTGGATATGACATGAACGATCGTGACGAATACGTAATCCTGGTCGACAAGGATGATCGCGACATCGGCACGATGGCCAAATTGGAAGCGCATGAGAATGGCGGCCATCTGCATCGCGCCTTTTCGGTCTTCCTGTTCAACGGCGAGAATCAGCTCTTGCTGCAGCGACGGGCGCGATCGAAGTATCACTTCGGTGGGCTCTGGACAAACAGCTGCTGCGGACATCCGCGCCCCGGCGAAACCGTCATCCAGGCGGCGACACGACGAACCAGGGAAGAGCTTGGTCTGGACGTGCCGACACTTTCATCCTGCTTTCAACATATGTATGAGGCGAGCGACGCATCTTCCGGATTGACCGAACGTGAGATCGATCACGTGCTTGTGGGCCACCTCGACGACGCAAATTCATCAACTATCCCGTTTGTCCCTGATGAGATTGAAGCCGTCAGGTGGCAGGCGCTGCCAGAACTGCAGGCGGACGTCACGCAAGATGTGTCTCAATTCACGCCATGGTTTGTCGAGATTCTGCCGAAGTTCGTGGCACACGTCGGCGGTAACACCCTGAGTTGAGCCGTTTCATGTACTCTGGTTCCGCTACGACATCCTCAAGTCTTTGACTGACAAATGCGCGCAAAAACAAAACCCCGTTACCAGTGGCAACGGGGTCGTCGATAAATCGAGTTGATCAGTCGGAGTCAATCCGCTTAGTTCAGCTTCTCAACTTCCGAGAGAATCGCCTTCCATGATGGGCGATGGCGAATCATCATCGGGAAGACCTGACGCACAATACCTTCCTTATCAATCAGGTAGGCCGTCGTACGCTTGTACTTTTTGGTCTTCTTGTGATTCAGATCGGCGACGATTTTGAATTCCGGTTTCGGCTTGAAGCTTGCGAGCATCTTCCCGTGCGACTTGAGATCCTGGTCTTCCTGGGCGATCGCAACGACGACGGTGTCTTTGGCGAGTAGGTCATCATAGTGCTCTTGCAGCTGGACCAGCTGCGTTTTGCAGTACGGTCACCAGTGGGCACGATAAGTGGTGATGACCACATTCTGCTGGCCGCGATAGTCCGACAGTTTCACTTTCTCACCATCGGCGGTCGGCAACGTGAAATTGGGCGCCTTGTCGCCAATATCCAGGTAGTCATCAACGGTCCAGCTGGAATCAGCGGCATCCACTTCCGTCGCCGTAGCGCCCGACTTCAGGGGCAGCTGAAAACGCTTCCGCATGAAAGTCGCGTTACCGTCCTTGTCGCCAACATAGCCAATCACGTTCAGATAGAGCGAATCACCATCCTTGGGCGCACGCTTCAACGTGAACGGAATGGCGGTCGACGCACTTTCGAGTACCCGCTCGTACGGCGCCATGAGGAACTCATTGCGCTTCAACTGCTTGTGGCTCGTAAGCTCTTCGCCGCCAAGCTGCACGGTCTTTGGTACATCGATCTGCAACAGTGGATATGGCAATCCGGCTTCGCTCGCCGAGAGCCCTTCGGCGAAGGCAATATCCACTTGAAATTCAAGGGATGCCCCCTTGGCCATCTCGGCCGAAGGCATCTTTGCGCTTACCGACATGCCGGACGTATCCGCCATACCGACGAGCAACAACGGTAACATCAAATTCATGAATCCTCTCCTCGTGAAATGCTGACCCAAGCTTCCGAGCAGGCCGTGCATTTGCCCATCACAGCTGACACCTGCTGCTGCAACAACCCAAATTGTAGCAGCTGTAGTAAGACCAACCACAGATCCTTTTCCATGTATAATGGCCCCAGCTCCTAAAAAACCTATTCCACTAACAACCTGAGCTGCAACTCTGTTG
>JBMYUM010000402.1:0-3915 GCA_049605375.1 Phycisphaerae bacterium
GACAAACTGATCCAGTCCTTTGTCGGCGAAGCCGTCAAGAGTGTGTTTCTTGACTACGCCGATCCCGGTGATCTCGAACCCGTCATCACCCACTTCGCCGATCGCGACAACACCATCGAAATCGGAGACGACGTTTCAACCGCAGCATTGGCAACACAGGTGGCCAAAGCGTCGGAACTCAAGAAAGCCGCCGTCAAAATGTGCGTAGACGCCGAACTCGCATTCGAAAACGAGGCCATCCTCGTCGCCGCTGCGGAGTTCATCCTGGAAGCGCTGTATGTCAATAACCGCCTGAGCAAATACGCGTACCACGGCAAGACGATCTTCAAACGCTAGCCCAAACAAAAAAGGACGGCCAATCGTGCGCTTTGTGTATCAGGAATGGGACGGCGAGGAATTCCAGACGCAGGAACACCTGGAGTACTTTCAGAACTTCATGGATTTCCTGATGGACCACGGAGATCACGCACTGGAAGCACTGCGTGAGGCAGAAACAGACCCGGAACAACAGAAGATCCTGGATCAGTGGATCAAGGACGGGTTACTGGACAAAGTCGGCGCACGCTTTCGCCTGACGCCCCGGGCGATCGATAGCATTCAGAGGCGCGCCCTGATGGAGGTCTTCCAGGGTCTTCGCCCGGATGCTGCCGGCAGCCACGAAACGGCACACTCCGGACTCGGTGGCGAACGAATGGACCACAGCCGACCGTTCACCTGGGGAGACCCCGTCAGCGACGTCGATCAGCATGCAACGCTGCGGAACACATTGAAACGTGTTGGCATCGGGCAGAAACTCGAACTCAAGGAAGACGACCTGGAAGTCCATGTCACGGAAAGCAAGTCGACCTGCAGCACCGTGATTCTCCTGGACATGTCAGGTTCCATGTCACGCTGGAATCGATTCCGGGAAGCGAAGCGATGCGCGATGGCCGTCCACGCACTGATCCGGCAGCGATTTGCACAGGACACGGTCGACGTTGTTGGCTTCGGTTCGGCGGCAGAGGTGATTCAGGAACACCGACTCCCACTCGTCACCCCCAAACAGGTTTCGATCTTCGACCCGGTTGTACGGATGAAAGTTCCCATCACGGGGATCGCCGATGCGCCCCAGCACTTTACGAATCTACATATGGGACTACGCATGGCACGGCAGATCCTCGCCCGTCGTGGAGGCCGTAACAAGCAGGTGTTCATCATCACCGATGGCCAGCCCACCGCACACGTGGAAGGTGACTACGTCCATCTGCTTTACCCGCCGGAAGAACAAACGGCCATGGCAACTTTGGCAGAAGCCGTCCAATTGGCACGACAGGGCATTCGATTTTCAACCTTCGCCTTGATTGAAGATTATGCCTACATGGATTGGGTGAGTTTCGTTGACCACCTGGCCAAATTGACCCGCGGCGTAGCCTTCTACACGACGGCCGGAGAACTCAGCCAGTGCGTAATGGAATCCTACTTGTCGGGCCGGAAGCGAAAGAGCTTCCTGGCATAGCCACGCCGCCACGCAACGATCAAATCTTGAACGTTCGCGTCGCCGTCATACGGGCAAACACCAGACACAGGTCCGAAAATGATCGCTCCCCCAATTATTCATACCGTTTGCATCACCTGCCGAGGTACGATGCCGATAGGCCAAACAGGTATGGGATACGACGCAACGGCCTGCTTAGAGGAACAGTTTCATGTCTTCAGCGAACGCTGGCGGAAATGAAAAAATCGGCTCGGAACTTGTAAGGGAAGATCCGTCCTTTGCGGACATCGTTGTTCAGTTCATCGATGGACTCGATCAGCGACTGCAAACGATGACCGATGCAATCGAGAAAGCCGATTTCGACGCACTACGCGTTGCCGCGCACCAGCTCAAGGGGAGTGGAGGCGGCTACGGCTATCCGGTTCTTACCGAAGGTGCCGGCAAGTTGGAGCAATTCGCAAAGCAACAAGCCCTGAGCGAATGCCAGGAAACGCTGAAAGAACTCCGACTGCTCTGCGACCGCGTCGTCGTTGACGACAGTCAGTAACGCAACTCAGCCGACCAGCACCCGCGGACCCGCATTTCGAATTTCATCCGTCACGTGTGTGAACTGGCGGAAATTCTCTACAAATCGGGCGGCCAATTCACGCGCCTTGGCGTCGTATTGCTGCCCGTCTGCCCAAGCCGTGCGCGGTGAAAGCACCTCAGTCGGAACGCCGGGACACTCCTGCGGCACGTGCAGGCCGAACACCGGGTCCTCCGAGTAATTCACGCCGTCAAGCGCACCACTGAGAGCCGCCTGAACCATCGCCCGCGTGTGCGACAATCGCATCCGCTGCCCGACCCCGACGCCACCACCGCTCCAACCGGTGTTAACGAGCCAACACTTGGCTTCGTGTTTCGCAAGCCGCTCACCAAGCATCTGCGCGTAGTAGCCGGGTTTCAGTGGCAGGAACGGCGCACCAAAGCACGCACTGAAAGTGACCTGAGGCTCCACAACGCCCGACTCCGTACCGGCAACTTTCGCGGTATAACCGGAAAGGAAATGGTACATCGCCTGCGCGGGCGTGAGACGCGAAATCGGCGGAAGTACACCGAAGGCATCACACGTGAGAAACAACACGTTCGATGGGTGACCGCCAACACCTGGAATCACCGCGCCATCAATATGCTCAACAGGGTAGGCCGCACGCGTATTCTCCGTGAGCTCATCGCATTCGTAATCCGGCAACCGCGAACCTGGATCAACCTTGACGTTCTCCAGCACGGTACCAAATCGAATGGCACGGAAAATCTGTGGTTCGCCGGCTTCCGTCAGTCGAATGCACTTCGCATAACAACCACCTTCGATGTTGAACACACCCGAATCCGACCACCCATGTTCATCGTCACCAATCAACCGGCGATCAGGATCGGCGGACAAGGTAGTCTTGCCCGTACCGCTCAAACCGAAGAACAAAGCAACATCACCCGATATGCCGAGATTGGCCGAGCAGTGCATGCTCAACACATCCGCCTTCGGGAGAAGATAATTCATGAGCGTGAAAATGCTCTTCTTGATCTCCCCGGCGTACGCTGTACCACCGATCAAGATCAGACGTCGTGCAAAGTGAATCACGACAAACGTCTCGGAACGCGTCCCATCCGTTTCCGGGTTGGCTTTGCAACTCGGCGCATTGATAATTGTAAACTGCGGATTGTGATGCGCGGTGGAACCGAGCTCAGGACGAATGAAGAGCTGTGTCGCAAAGAGATTGTGCCAGGCCTGCTCATTGATGACACGAATTGAAATCCGCGTCGACTCGTCAGCGCCGGCATACATATCTCGAACGTACACCCGCCGACCTTCAAAGTGCGAGGTTATGCGCGCGTAGAGCTTATCAAAACTCTCTTCGGAGAGCGGACGGTTAACCGCTCCCCACGCGATGTCACCCTGCGTCGACGGCTCTTCGACAAAATATTTGTCTTTCGGTGATCGCCCGGTGTGAGCCCCGGTTGTACAAACCAGAGCCCCGCTGGCAGAAAGAACCCCGACCTGCTCTCGCAGGCTATGCTCGTAAAGCTCGGAAACCGGAAGGTTCCAGTAGACTTCACCCGTATTCGTGAGCCCCTGTTGATCGATGCCGATCTCGCTGGGGCAGTATCCAAAGGATGGCACTACCGTCGCTCCTGTATTCAACGGATACTTGTTTGGCACAGAGCGTCCGCGACCGCTGCAAAGCCGCCGCGAAAGTCTAAGCTCACCATCTTAACTTGATGCCTCGCCGAGACAACCCTGCCATACGAAACATTCCAAGACCGCCCGATCGAGCCCGAAATCACCCGTCGTTCTGCAACGTCGGAATAAACAGGCCACGGACAACCGGTTGAGACCTGTCCGCCGATGCCCAGGCAAGAGCCCACGCTAGAACCCGGGCAAAAGCCCCGGAACAGCCACGGAC
>JBMYUM010000403.1:0-3912 GCA_049605375.1 Phycisphaerae bacterium
GGAACGGGCTTTAAGGTAACCTTGCTCGAACAGCTCCCCGTTGTGATCCGAGCCGGACGTCCGCATTGCGTCCAGCTCACTCTTCACCTCTGGATCGTTCTGGTACTCCGGGACGTTCTCGAACGGATTACCGCGATAAATCTTTTTCCCCCGTGGAGGGTCGCCCATAGCGCCCTGTACCATGTAACCGCTGCGTTTGCCTTGACCGCGGCTAGACCCCCAGTCCTCTACCAACGGATCGCCGGGCGCGAACGTGTTCTTTGTGCTGTTAATTGCGTCGTTGAGTTCGTCGCCGCTCATCGACAGCCAGTCCGGAGCAGCAGGCGACGACTTCAGCGGCGTCGTTACGTCGCTACCCTCGTGCCAGCCGTGTTTGGTAAAGTCTGGCAGACCGCCCCAGTGCTCCAGAACGGCTTCGGCATCAACGTCGTTGCCCGGTGCCTTTTCCCGGAACATCTCGATCGTTCCCAGTGCGTCGTCAATCTCTTTTTGGCGGTTATCAATCGCTTCGTCTTCGTACCGCTTGCCCATCGTGGCCGCGGCATCGATGGCTTCCCGGATGCCTTGGAGTCGCTCAAGCTGGTTTTTGACGATGCTTGGAACGCTTGCGGCCTGCTCTTCGACCGAGCGGTTCTGACTCTTCTTCTTGTTCTCCTGCGATTTTCTCCAATTCTCTTCGATCTGCGGCCGGTTCCCGCCATGTTGCATGATGGATCGTCCAAGACGTTTATCCAACTCTGCAACATAATCATCGAATGAATCAAACTCCGCCGGGTCCACATACTTGTCGTTCTTCCGGTCGTCCTGACTCGCGCCTTCCTTGTCCTTGTCGATGCTGTCGAGCGTTTTGCCTTCGAGTTCGGCCGGACCGGTCATAATCATCCCGTCCTTAACTTGGACGGGAGTGCCTCCGACGTGCTTCTTGTCGCCCTGTGCTTCTCCTCCGATCGTAATCCAGTCGCCGCGTGAGTCGTCATACTCAAACATGGACTTCTGGTCTTTGTGGGGCTTCTTACGGGCGTACTGCTGCGTGCCCTGCGAACCACCGCGGGCGGATTGCAGTTTGTAGTTGCGACCGCCGTATGCTGGCCCGTGCCCTTCACCCCAGTCTGAGTTGCCGATCGCTGACGCCAGAGCAGCGTCCCGATTCTTGAACATCGTATGCCCAGATGGTCGCCCTTCCGGGTCGATGAACGACATCTGCCACTTGTTCTCTGGGTCAGTGTCGTAGCCCTGACGGCTCGACGGGTGGACGATGATCTGCTGGCCGTGTTCGTTCCCGAACTGCACGACAGTCGAATCACCGACCGTCTTGAGCATGTTCTCGGTCTCTTCCTTCTGGAGCTTTTTGCTCCAGTTGCGGTGAGCCTTAATCAATGCGCCTCGCAGCGGATTCTTGTGGGTCGATCCATCTATCTGACCGAGAGCGTCCGCGTAAATCCAAGCAACGTCCTCCGGATCGCTGGTCTTCGCATAGAACGGGTGATTGAAGAAGTCGCTGAGCGTCTGATGGTGGTCGTCGCCCTGAAGCAAATCGTCGTCTCTCAGACTGTCCACCTGCTGCTGGTGCGAGAACTGCCCGGACTCGTCGCGCGGATGCCTATCTTCGTCCCACTTCGCGTACTTGCTGGCTTCGTCGTCTTCGTGGACGTAATCGTTGCCGTCCATGTCGTCCCAGAACTCATCGAGATCATCGATCTCCTCTGGTGTGAATCCCGCTTCCTCTGGCCCTTCCTCGTCCCCGATTTCGGCGTCGTCCTTCGCGTACAGACCGCGCCAGCCCTCACGACGATACTCGTCGGTGAACTTCTCTTGCGCTCGCTTCCACCGCAGGTACTTGTCGAGCACCTTGCGAGACTTCGAGCCTTCGGACAGGTCAAACGTCACCTCAATATCGTCGCCGTACTTGTCCCACCATTCTCGCCCGGCTTTCGTTGAGATCACGTCTTGCAGGCTTTTGGCGTTCGCGACTTCCTGCGGCTTCTGGACGCCTCCGTACTTGTAGCCGTGAGGATCGAACGGAGCGTCATAGCCCAGCCGCGGCCAGACCTTGTATCCGGTCCACGGTGGCGGATCGTCATTGCGTGCGGCTTCGCACCGAATGCTGCCGATCCCGTGACCGCTGGCAAACTCCACCTGTTTCGCGAGCATCCGCGTGCCGATTCCCTGACCCTGTCGATGCTCGTCGACCATCAGCGAGTAGTTCGTTATCTGGACTTCGCCAGTGTCGTAGTCCCGTTTGATGAATCGTCGAGCGCGATAGCCGTCTCCGCGGATGTCTGCCGTCACCAGTGCGTTGTACGGGTCCGAGTCGTGCGCGAGAATCACCTCAGCGTCATCCGGTGCCCCGATACTGTTGAGAACGTCTTGCACCGACGACATCCCCAGCCGCCCGATAGTCTTCTTGAGCTCCGGATCGTTCCGATCTGCCTCTGTCACCAGACTCGCCTGCGACGGTTTCGCCTTTGGCTTTTCCACCGGCTTGTCGTGCTGCACCCCGGCGAACTGGACGTCATCGAACGCGTAACTCGCGTCCAGCAGCTTGTCGATCGGCATATCGACCTCAAGCAGATCCATTTCTTTGTTTGGATCGACGTTGCGATATGCTGCCCATCGATGGTGACCGTCGAGAATGTAGCCGTCCGAACTGGCCAGAACTGGCGGCGCTGACTTCAGGTCACCCTCTGCCGCTATCCGTTCCGACATACCGGCGACTTTGTCCGGGTTGATCTCTTTCTGAGTTCCTCGGAGCTCTGAGACCGGTCTGCTCACCTCTTGCGCAGTGACTCCCTGTTGCGCGAGAGATCGCAAAAACTCGTCCTGATGCTCGCGGACGATCTGCGGCATGTCATGCCGCGGGATGCCGAGGCTGTTCGCTTCAAGTTCGGCCATGATCCGCTGAATACCATCGTCGGGGGACGATGTTTCAACCGCATTTTGACCACCTCCCTCCTTTGATGCGAATTTGCCGTCAACATCCCGCGGGTGATCTTGTTCGATCCATCGGTATTGGTAGCGTGCGACTTCGCTCAGGTTGCCCAGCATTCGGGCGTACTTTGCCGATCCTGATGACGCCACGATGATCCCGCCGCTAACCTCTGCCTGCGGGAAGACTTTCTGAACCAGAGGCAGGTAGTCGGCCAGCTTTTTGTTCTGCTGGTATCCGCGGCTCGTCGCTTTGCCCTTGCCGCTGCCGTCGCCCTCATGGACGTCGATATACAGCACACCGTCCTTGCCAAGTGCTTTTTTGGCAATCTGGAGCGTCTTAATCTGATCTTTTGGGTCGTCGATCACATTCAAGACGTTGGCTAGAGTCGCAGTCTGGACGCCCTTAGACGCTACGCTGAGCGCCTGACCGTTCTGTTTCTGATCTCGGTTGTACGGGTCGTAGACAAGATTCTGCACGCCCCGCTGTGCGAGCCACTTCGTGCCTTTGTCGTACTTTCCGCCGCCAATGTCGAGATTCTTGTGGCCGCGCTTCCAGCCTCCAGCTTTTGCAACAGCTTTGAACAGTGCTGGGACTTGGTTCAGTGACGTCCCCGCGCTGTCGATCCGTTGAAATCGGTCGACATTGCCCTCGCGCGCCCGGTCGCCCGTGTCAAATTCCGGCATTTCCCGCTCTTGCCACTCGCCGCCCTCGTCGACATAGGCCACAGAGCCTCCGGGAGTGCCATCAGGATCGCCGTAGAGTTCCTGTGCCAGATCGTCAACCATTTGATCCGCACCACTGAAGCCGACGCTTGTCGGGGGGGTGGCGTCCCTCTGGTTCGGCCCCATGCCGCCCATCATCTGCTGCATCGGGTCCATGCCACCCATTGCAGCCTGCTGTTCGGCCTGTGCGATCTGCGGATTCTGAAGCACAGAATCGTCCGGGTCCGGAATTCCCGCCCCGATCATCTCAATAACGTCGCT
>JBMYUM010000404.1:0-3912 GCA_049605375.1 Phycisphaerae bacterium
AGAGCATACCTTTCTCGCCGATGATCCGTCGCCGGGTAATCTCCGGCATGGGCTGGTCGGTGGGCATGTCTGACCATCGGTATGCCTTGGCAGCCTTGGACACGATTCAGTTTCCTTTGTTGACGAAAGTCGATCGACTCCGGCTCCGGTCAATCGTTGGTGCGTTGCCGATAAAGCGAGGCGTCTACCACGCCGGCCATGGCCTCTTCGTTCAGTGAGCCACCGAGGAAGTCGTTGACCGCAGATGCTGCGGTATGGGGGTGTTTGATGACCTCATTGTACTTTGTGTACAAGACATGAAACACGTCGGCGTTGGCTGCGAGAAACTCTTCCGTTTCCCGCAGTTGTCCGCGAAACACCTCCTGGACGCGTTCGTCGGAGATGGAAGGATCGGGTTGTCGTCCACTTTTCGCGAGCAATGCATTTTGAGATCGGACCACTTCTTCGAGCGAGCGTCGCATGAAGACGACGTGATACTGTCGATCAAGCGGAAGATCGTGCAGCAGCAGGTGAACCATCTTGACGGATTTGCCTTTGGCGAGGGAGAGCCAGGAAGCATCTTCCCGGGTTCGCTTGACCGGTTCGTACTCAAAATAGCCAAACGGATTATCTTCGTCGGCGGCGCGAACGTTGTCCGTCAACGCGGGGATGCCACCCGCATCAAGCATGCGCATCATCATCGCCGTTCCTGATCGCGGTAAGCCCGATACGATGGTGATGACAGATGCCCTATCGAGAGTCGACATCATGGTCAGGATTCTCCAGGACTTGATTCATCCGCGCTCTGATCGTCTGTTTCCGTTGGTACGACATCACCAACGAGATACTTCTCGAACCACGCGAGATCCCACTTCATTTTGGCCAAGCGGTGCTGGTAGGTGGAAAGGCCGTGCCCGGCACCCGGGTAGACGATTAACTCAGTGGGGATGTCGAGATAGTGCATCAGCGCGCGATACAGCGCCTGTGCATGCGCCGCAGGTACACGTTCGTCGTTCTCGCCGACATGGATCAACGTCGGTGTTGAGACCTTGTCGAGGCGGTACATCGGCGAACCGTGCAGAAACGCCTGCACATTCTCCCAAGGAAGCGCCTGCATATAGTTGATGACGTGTCCGGGAGTATCTTCCATCGCCCATTGGAGAACCTGATCCAGTACACCCGCACCGCTGCTGGCGGCCTTGAAGCGATCGGTGGTCGTGATCAGACAGTTGGTCAGGTAACCACCGTTGCTCCAACCCATCACGGCCATCCGGTCAGGATCAGCAATGCCACGTTCGATCATGGCGTCGACGCCGGCAAGAATGTCCTTGACCTCAATGTCATTCTCACGTCCCACCAGGTCAATCATGAAGTCATCACCGTAGCCGGTGGAGCCCCGATAGTTGGGACTGAGCAAGGCGTATCCCTGGGCCGGCATCAGTGCCCGGCCGTAGATCCACAAACGGAATCGATAATGCGTGGCCGACGTCGGACCACCGTGAATCTCGACGACGAGCGGCAGCGGCCCGTCATCGGGATTGTGGTCATGGGGCAGTTCAAGAATCCCCTCGACCTGAGCCCCGTCGGGGGCTGTCCACTGTACGCGGGAAATCTGCGGCAAGCGCCATTCATCGATCTGTGGATTGCATTTGGTGATGCGCCGGTAAGCGTCGCCTTCGGCGTGATAGAGGTCACCTGCGTTGTCCAGGGTATTGTTGAATACGACGAGCGTCTTTCCGGAGCGATCGTAATCAAAACGGCCGATGACAACTTCGTCACCGGGTGTCACCGTTCTGGCACGCGCATGGCCTCCGTTCTGGACGCTGGGGACGCAGTAGACGCGCTGGCGGGCCTCGATGTCACCGATGAAGCACAGGTCGCGTTTGGAGCCGCGCCATACGGCCGATCCGCCGACGATGCTCACCTTCTTGGGACGTTCGATCGTCGTCAGCGTGAAATTCCCATCCTTTTTCTCAGCCACATAAAGGAGTGGGGGGTATCCATCGAAGGAGATCGTAAAGGCGGCCGCTTTGCTGTCCGGGGACACGGTAACCTGATCGATCCAGCCATACGGAGACGGGTGGTTGGCACGCCAATTATCGGCGGTGACGATCGTGATTTCCTCGCTCTTCGCGTCGTAGATGTCGATCCGTGATTGCCCTTCGTGCGTCAGCAACGTTCCGTCGGGCACGGACACCATGGCAATCATGGATTCATCCGGAGCAACGTGGAACCCACGGATCACTCTGTTCTCATCGACTAACTTCCGGGTTCGCCAGGTTGTCAGATCGATTCTGCTCAGTACATGGAATTTCGTGATTCCGTGTCCATAGGACAGTTCCTTGAATTCGGTGCGCAGGTCTTTCCACTCTTCGTCAATGTGTTCTTTCCTGGTGGTGTAGTAGATGGCTTTCCCATCATCGCTCAGCTGGAAGGAGCTGATTCCGCCTTCGACACGGGTGATGGCACGCGCTTCGGACCCATCGGGAAGCATACGCCATACCTGCGTTTTGCCATCGTAGGGTGGCTCGGTTTCGCCGCTACGCTTGGGATTGCAGGAGTAGTAGATGTATTTGCCATCCGGGCTCCAGGTGGGGTTGCCCTGCTGTGCATCATCAAACGTGAGGCGCGTCGCATCCATGCCGCGTGTTGAGGCTATCCACAGCTCGTTGCTTCGACCATCGCGATCTTTGTTCCATCGAGATTCAAGGAAAGCCACGCGACTGCCGTCCGGCGATACGTCGAATGCACCGATGCCGGTCAGCGTGAAATAGTCTTCCGGCACGATGTCGTGCGAACGTTGTTCATCAGTCCGTGCTTGAGCGACATCAACGAATGCCACGGCCTGGCACACGAGTGCAATCGCGACGTGAACGGCCAGATGACGGCAAGGAAACAAGTCTCGGATACTCATGAGAGCTGACCTTCTTCTTGAATTTTGCGAAGCAGGCTGTCGGCTTCCGAAACCAGGCTTTCGGCGCGTTGCAGACATACTGCCGTTTCATTGACATATCCATCAGCAGAAGCTGACCAGGCGCGGTTGATGTTTCGTTCGCCCATGGCGAACTGACTCATCAGATCGGCGTATTTCTGAAGCCCGTAGCGTCGGGCAACACTCTCCCGGACATCGGCGAAGCGACCAAGGTCGTCTGCCAACTCCGCGTCGATCCAGAAATGCACATCGTAGACCCGCATCGGATCCCAATTCGCATTGGCTTCCTCGAGTTTGCGACGAATTTTGCCAAGGCTGTCCGTCATCGTGACGATGTCAGCATCGATCTTGCGCTCTTCGCCGCTCGCTGCTCTCGCAGACAGACGTAAGAGTACCACCCCGACGACACCGACTGAGAAGGAAAGTGCGTACCAACCCCATTCGATGGTTTGCCACTCCTTTCCGGCGGAATCGGGGAATCGAACCGTGACAAAGGCGGATGCGAAGAAGCCGAGTAAGAAGATAGTGAGTCCCAGTGCTCGCATCGTTAGGAACCTCCGCCCGCGAAGAGAATGTTGTAGAAGGCTATGCCGACGCCGACAAGCGCCTCACCGACGATCAATCCGGCCGCAGCCGGGATCCCCTTGTCGTAGATCCATTTGCGCCCGGCGTACTGATCAGCGAGGATACGTCCGAAGCAACCGATCGTGTACGTCAAGACAATGTCAAACGGCATGTAGAAACCGAGGCCGATCTGTACCCCGACGCCACCGAGACCGCTGAATGCAAGAAGTCCGCCCAGGCCTGCACCCGCGGTGTATCGCCATGACGGAACATCGTCACCGAGAATACCGTTAATCACCGTGGCCAATGTTACGCCCTGCGGTGCCGGCAGTTTTTCGGAACCAAGTTGCATCGACTTGTCGAGCACGAAGATCAGGATCGGCTCCACGTAGGTCACCATCGGCTCCTGCACCTTGCAGGGCATGGTCTCGCCGGTG
>JBMYUM010000405.1:0-3901 GCA_049605375.1 Phycisphaerae bacterium
CGTCCCCCCATTTGAATTGACGCGAATGGGACAGATCAAGATGGCCACGATGCTGGCGTTCTCGCGTGCCTTGCTCCACGCAGGCGACGTCTTCGTATTCCTGACGGGCGTGGTCGGGCGAAACATCGATACCATCGTAACGATGACAGTGGGCGAAGAGTACGAGCTGTTCCAGTCAGTCGATCAACCCAAGTTGACCGAGCACATTCGCCCGACTGTGTTTCAACGTGTCCTGACCCTCGCGCTCGAGCTGGCGCATGAGGGACGCGAAGGGAAACCCGTCGGCGCGCTTTTCGTCGTCGGTGATTTCCGTGAGGTGAAGAAATTCTGCCTCGAAGGTCGCATCAACCCATTCCGTGGTTACACCGAGAAGGAACGGAATATTCTCGACAACTCCATGAGCGAGAGCGTCAAAGAGATATCGAAGATCGACGGGGCCTTCATCATCAAGGGAAACGGTGTCATTGTTTCCGCCGGCACCACACTTCGTCCGACGCTGGCGGGCGAACCGCTCGGCCAGGGGTTGGGGGCACGTCACGCTGCGGCGTCCGGCATCACTGCCAACACCCGGAGCATCTGCATTTCACTGTCCGAATCAACCGGCACGGTGCGCGTGTGGCGACAAGGCTCCATCATTACCGAAATCGAGCGTTCCACACGTGACGCAGGGAAGAAGCCGTCAGCGGAATAGTGCGCATAGCGTTGTGCCTGATGCGTGTTCACTGCCTACGCCATATTGGAACCAACATGATCGATACGCACGTCGATCTTCCGCCCGCCTCGAAATGTTGCCGCCTGTTTGATACCGGCCTGCTTCATCATCGCAATCGCCTGGTCAAAATCGGCCCCGATATGATCGGAGAGATGTGCATCTGACCCCAGCGACATGCTGGTTCCACCCAGTTCGGCATAGCGTGTCACAATATCCTGACCTGGCATTGCCGCCCCCACGTTCTGCCGAATGCCTGAGGTATTGATCTCCGGAATGAGATTGGCGCGGAGGCATGTCTGTAGAATGTCTGCAATCAATGATGACGCCGCTGCGATGTCATAGTCATCCCGCCACCGGGAAGCGTAGCGCTTGACGAGATCAAGGTGCCCCAGGACATGAAAAGTCTGGCCGACCTGATCGTGCAGACGCTCACAGAACCGAACCGCATCCAAGACGGTTTCAAAGTAAGCGCGGGTGATATCTGCCGTGGTCCGCCCCTGCCAGCTGCCCTGCCGGTGCAGACCGTGACCGGCGAAATAGTGAACGCTTAGAATGACCATGTCGAATTCGTGGCGGCGCAGGAAATCGACGACTTCATTGATGAACTCCGGCTGGTAGCAGATCTCAATCCCTTTACCGATAAAAATCTGACCGCCGTACGTGGCGCGCAGTGCGTCGATCGTCGCCGCCATTTTGGACTCGTCGTAGCAGCAGCTCGGACGGTCATCGGGATGCAGATCGTAGTGTTCGGTGAAGGTGAGGCCGGCCAGCCCTTTTTCCAACGCGGACTTGACGTTTTCTTCAGGATCGGCTTTTGAGTCAAAAGAGTGCCATGAGTGTAAATGTTGGTCAAAAAGCCCTTCCATCGCCCGTCCCGCCCTTCCTGTTTGTGGGAAATATTCACGCCCGCAGCCCGAATCATGACATGGCATCGAGATGAATTCAAATGTGAGAGAAACAGGGCGTCTGCATGGGTCGCAGGACCGAGACGTAACGGTCCGTTTGCGTCAGACATCACGCCCCTGACTGCCATTCGATGGTGGTCACGCGTCGATTCATCAGATAGACTCATCGCGTCTTGTGAGGGAGGTAGAATCAGTGGCACAGGAACCTGGAAACTCAGCGCCGACCATCTATTGTACGCAATGTGGTGGCGCGATGCGGATTGCACCTGAGAACATTCGCGTGAAAGTCGCGTGCCCGCATTGTCACTCAATCGTCGAGCCGTGGCGCGTGCTTGATCAGCAGCCCGGTCAACAGGCACATGCGCAACAGGATCAGGCACCGCAGGAACATGCTGATGCACAGGGCGCGTACGCGTCGCCTCAGCAGAGCCCGAGCCCTTATGGCCATCCGCCGGGCGAACAACAGCCTGTTCCACCTCCGCCACCACCTCATGGCGGGGCTCCGAATACCATGGTTCCGCCGCCCTATCACGGGTCAGTGTCATCCAAGAACAAAGTCGTGGCGGGGCTCCTGGGCTTGTTTCTCGGGTCGCTCGGCATTCATCGGTTTTACCTCGGCCATACCACGGTCGGCGTCATTCAGTTGCTTCTCACGATCTGCTCGTGCGGCGCTCTGATCTACGTGACGACGATCTGGGGAGTCGTCGAGGGCATCCTCTGCTTCACCGGCCACCTTCGTGATGCGAACGACCTTCCTTTGCGAGACTGATGACCACCACCGACCCTGAAAACCATCAGCCGCCATTTCAGCCGGATGCCTGCCCGACAGGCATTCCGGGGGATGACAGTGGTCATGACGCACTCATTCGAACGTGGACGGAGGTGCGCGAACTGGCGGTTGTGGTGCAAGCGAATCTCGTTCAACTCCTTGTTGCGGACGCTAAGCGCCAGGGACTGTCTGCGACGGAGCATCCACTCCAAGTACCATCACCGGGCGCGGTGACCGCGTGTCGTGAGCACCTTATCGATCGCCATACGATTCAGTCTTACGCTGACGACGAGATCAGGATTCGTCTCCGGGAAGTCTTTGGGCAATACTGCCTGTTCGTATGGGCCTTTCACGCTTCCGATCCTGGCACGGATTTCGCTTCACTGGCGACCGATACAGAGCTTCGATGCAATACCGTCATGCAGGCCAAGGTTGAAGAGCTCAACGCACTGCTGTGGAAACTCCGATTCGAACAGGCGCGCCGGGGCGACAAGTCATTCGAGGAATCAAGCGAGTTTGCCGGGCTTCTCAAGATCGCAGAGCGTATTCCTGCTGAAGTCGCGGGTAAGCCGGCTCGACTGGTGCAGAGCGACGCGCTATTGGCTTCCGCGATCGAGCACGCCGGGATGCTGGCTGCCGCGCGATGGTTGGCCGATCACAGTAAACAGTGGAACGAACCGGGCTTGATGGACGTCTACACGCCCCAATTTGATTAGTGCGATCGTTCAAAACCTGACCCACCAACACCTGCCACCCTCATTTCCCATCATGGCGTGCCGCCCACCTGAATCGACGGCGCCGTTTCTTGCGACCCCAACCGTGAGCCTCTATGCTTCCCGGTTTGGATTTCCGCGGGTCGGCTGATGTGTATTGACCCGTTGCCTTTCTTTCATCCGGGTCAGGAGTCGACATGCAATTCTTGGAGTGGTTCGCCGGGAATCTCGTAAACTGGGTGTGGTCCACCCCCCTGTTCTTCCTTCTCCTGGCCTGCGGGCTGATCTTCTCCGTCTTCTCCAAGTTCGTGCAATGGCGGATCCTGACGCACGGCTACGCCTGCGTCCGGGGTGACTACGATCGCCCGGAGGACGCCGGCCAGATCAATCACTTTCAGGCGCTGTGCGCGGCGTTGTCCGCGACGATCGGGCTCGGGAACATTGCCGGTGTCGCTGTCGCGCTTTCGAAGGGTGGTCCGGGCGCTATCTTCTGGATGTGGGTTGTCGGTGCCTTCGGCATGGCACTCAAGTTCGTTGAATGCAGCCTGGCGGTTATGTACCGTGATGAACGTGACGTGCCCGACCCGAGCGCCCCTGCGCTGGTGGGCTCGGATACGGAAAGTGGTGCACTTGAATATGGCGAGGAGGGTCCGGACGCCAAACCTGTCGCGCGCGGAGAGGTTCGCGGCGGACCGATGTGGTACATCCAACGTGGCCTGGTCGATCCGCTCAAGGCCCGCGGCAGTTTTCTCTGGCCCGTCTTCAAGCTGCTCGCCATCTGCTTCGCTATTGCCACGATGTT
>JBMYUM010000406.1:0-3900 GCA_049605375.1 Phycisphaerae bacterium
GTGGTACCCGGTCTGATAATAACGATTCACGAGAGGCATATTCAGCGAACTGACGCCCGCGGGTGTGCGATCCATATCCGGTGGAAAAGCCAGACTCGACGCCAGGACATCTTGCGAGAGGAACCGGCAGGTGGTCCACGTTGCCGCCCCGCGATGCTCGATGTCATCCATTCGCAGCGGCGACGGCCCGGCCAGAATGAATCCCCAACTGCCGAACGTTGGAATGTGAATGTGGTACGGGGTGGTGAAGAAGCGGCGTTGATCTGTCGTGTCGACGATGGACTTGATTGTTTCGTCGATACACCAGAATGCTTCACGTGCCCGAAAGGGGCTTGTTGCTTGCGTCACCAGATAGCCGTCTTCCCGGAGGATTTTGCCGATCAGCCCATAGAAGGATTGGGAATAGAGTTTCGCCAATTCGGCTGTGCTCGGATCGGGGAGGTCGGCAAGGATGACGTCATATCGTTGCTCGCATGTTCGTACGAATTGGAATGCATCCACATGATGAAATGCCACGCGCGGATCTGACAGCGCGTTTCCATTCAGCTTGGTGAGCATCTCCCTTTCGCGAAAGAGATTGACGACCGTATCATCCAGGTCAACAAGGTCGACGTGTTCCACTGAAGCATGAGTAAGAACTTCGCGCAGCGCGAGGCCGTCGCCGCCGCCCAGGATCAACACCTGTCGCGGTTCGTGATGCGACAGCATGGCTGGATGAACGAGACTCTCGTGGTAGCGATACTCATCGACGGACGAGAATTGCAGGTGCCCGTTGAGATACAAGCGGATGTCTTCCCGCCATCGGGTGATGACCACTTTCTGGTAGGCCGTTCGCTGCGAGAAGATCACTTCGTCCTGGTAGATGCGGTTCTCAAAAATGCTGATCCACTGCGAACAGTAGAAAAGGCAAACAACCAGCGCGACGGCGCACAGTGCCGTGATGCCCTGAAGCCTCGTACGGCTGCGTCGAGACAGCGGCAGAGTCCACGTGAGCAGACCACCCACCAGAACGTTGGTCAATCCCATGACCAAACCGGCCTGCACAAGTCCCAGCTGGGGGAGCAGGAAAAGAGGGAACAGAAGCGACGCCGCGAGTGCGCCGAGGTAGTCGATTCCCAAGACGTTGGCGATGGTGACCCGAAGATTGTCCTGATCCTGAAGAATCCGGACGACCAGAGGAATTTCCAGTCCGACCAATATGCCGATCAAGACCACAAGGCCCAGAAGCATCTCCGAGTCGAACAGATCATAGGAAAACGCCGCGAAGCCAAGCAGGGCGGCGAGGCCTCCGATCATACCCACGCCGAGTTCGACGAGAATCAGTTTGACCGGCAGGTGTTTCCGGATGAAGCGGGACAGGTACGAACCGATGCCCATCGCCGTCAGGAAGATACCGATGACAAGCGAGAATTGCGTGATGGAATCGCCGAGCAGGTAGCTGGCCAGTGCGCCGGCAATGAGCTCATACACCAGCCCGCAGACTGCGATCACGAAGACGATCAGCAGCAGCAGGGCGGCACGTACCGGTTGACGAGGATGATCTGCGGTGTCAGTCATCCCACGCGGTTCCGGCGAATAAGCAAACAGTCATCAGCGTATGACCGACGAGAGTATCAATGCAATGCCGATCAAAGCCGAACCCATGAGAATGGCAAGGGCGACGTTCTGATCTTCTTCGATTTCCTTGCGGATAGAGAACGGCGCGATTTTGGACATCAGCCAAATCGAGAAGCAAAAGAGAATAACGCCGACCACAAAGTAAATGATAGTGGGGATCAATTCCCACAACTGGAGAATAATCTGCTCAGGCATAGCTGGGCTCCAAACCGTTTAGTTATTTTCCACGGTGAATACCACCGCCAATGAAGAAGAAACGCGTTCCTGAATGACCTGACCTTGGCACTCGCGCGGACTCCTCCCGAATACTGGGGGGTTGGTGGTCCGGCTTGGGGACACCCAACCCGGATCGCGAGGCCCACGTTGTTCCCAACGTCAGAACCGACATGATCGAAATCAACGCGATGGTGCCGACACCAATCCCGCGCTTGGCGGGTTGCGTCTGTCCGTCGAACGCATTCTTCGTTTCAAATTCAGTCATCATCATCTTCCGAGCCCCACCGTTGCCCCTCAAAGATCATGCGAGGGAATACGATGAAGCTGATCCACACAAAGCAGAATACGAGCCATACCAGGTAGTAGCGAGCGAGATGAATGTCTTCTTCGATGGTCACCCGGGCACGTGGGGCATCACCAAAGTCGCCAAACTGCCCGAGCACCAGAAGCCGATATTCGCCCGGGTCATCAATTCGAAAGACAGCAGAATCGCTGTTGCTGCCTTCCGACCAGCTCTCACCGCCTTCCACTCCCGAATAGTATGAGTTCTCCAATGAGAAATCGATGATCGCACGATCTTCGCTGTCAACGATCGCTGCGTCGAGATACAACCATTGATTGCTGAGGCTGGTCGTCAGGCGGGCCTTGCAGAGCGTCGGAACATCGCTGACCGTGAAGGCGTCCGTGATGTACTCCTTCGCGTAATCCGTACCAGCGATGGTATACTGCTTGACTTGGGTTCCGGAACCGCATGAGGTAAAGCCCAGCATGCAGAATATGGCCGAGAACACCATCATCACGCTGACGGATTGCCGCGCGAATCTGCTTTGCAGATAAGGCTGATGCGGGGCGACGCCCAACGGCTTTCGCAGCTCACTGACGTCCTTGCCCATGGCCGCGGCGATTTCCGCCGGCTGCAGATATTCCGATCGATACCATTCGAGTTCCGTCGCCGTCCATTCCGCACTGAGAAGGTAAGGCGGATGAATCAGGTCAATGTAGGAGACCCGGTCGCCGACCATCGCGACCCATGGCAACTCGCCGTCGACCCAGACAACTTCACTGTTGTTGTCGCAACGCTCAAACACCGTCCATTTCTTGCCATCGAAACGCATGCGCTGTCGCCGACTGGCCGTACGTAGATCGATGCCGTCGGGGCGCTCGTCGATTTCATCGCAAAGTGAATAGTGCCCCTGCTCGTGAATGAGCCAGCGGTAGCCGCTCTCGTCGCTATGCAAAAGGAACTCGTCGGAAAACCACCGACTTCCCTCCTCCTGTTCCATGTAACGGATGTGGCCGACGACGAAATAGGACTGGCCGCGCAGGTGCAGCACCTGACCCATGGTAATCGGCACATTCGGGCGTTTGTTGGAAACGACAGCTGCGACCGCCTGCGGTTCGCCACTGATGTCCAGGATTTTCTCGCAGCCGGCGCAGACCACGATGCGGGCGTCTTCACTGTGCGCGACAGCCGCCTCGCCGCACTCGGGACAGTCAAAGCTGCTGACGCCGAGTTTGTTCTTCTGCCCGCAGCTGTCGCATGTGACCGTATCACCCGCGTCCGGGGTGATCTTCATGGGAGCGGCGCAGAACTTGCAATTCAGGTTGAACGAACGTGATGCCTGGCGGGTGACACGCTTGCGACCTACCAGCCCTTCGGCAAGCGGCGCGGCAAACGGCACGTCATACGGGGAATCCGTCTTGATGTGTTTGGCGTTGATCCGGCCGCCCACAAACAACCGTGCCGTGCCGTCACTCTCATATTCCAGTGTCGCAAAACGCTGACCTTCGCTCAGATCAACAAACGGGATCGTCTCACCGCTCAGGATTTGAAACGGAAGCTGGCCTTCGCCCCCTTCGCAGGTCGCAACGTTGATCTCGTCGACATGGTACGCCTTGCCGGCCAGCACCAGGCGTTCGCCGAGTTCGATGGTGTCATAAGCGGGGATCGGGGCGTCACCGGTATCGACCATGCGTTCGAGCATGAAGTTCCGCTCATCTTCACCGATCCAGATGGTCTCGCCATTGCCCAGTTGCAGATACCACTCGTCCCAGAAGCCGTGTTCG
>JBMYUM010000407.1:0-3886 GCA_049605375.1 Phycisphaerae bacterium
GGGTGTGTCGCCGGATGGCCTGTGGTCGTGCTTGGTTTCTTCCTCACCTGTGGTCTGGCATTGCTCGGTTGGGCATTCACGCTGCCATGGAAACAGGCTCGAGCCCTGCCACTGGGGCCATGGTTATCGCTGGCATTTCTTATTGTCGTCGTATTCTACGATGAGTTGCTGGGCATGCCTCCTCTCTCACGTCTGATGATGGCTCTGGACATGTTGATTTACGACAATTCACAAGGACCGGTAGGGTAACGGCAAACGTTTTGCTTGCTCCTGGGGTAGGCCGCGCCGTATGCTACCGGTACGAAATGGGTAGATCATATGGAACGGGTATTGCGTTTCATTCAGTTTGCGCATCAAAGACAAATTGACCGTGCCACGGAGATGGCACGATGGCCATGAAAAGGAGTTCTCCCGATGAACGCGTCATCAAGAAACCGGTTGCCGAAAACGATCCTCGCCATGATAGGTTGCTTCATTGTAGCTGGCTGTGCATCCCCGAGTCCGGAAGAACAGATCGCCATGCTGGAAGATGAGAATCAGACGCTGGCGAGGAATCTCGATGGTGTTCGCCAGCAGAATGCAGGATTGCGTGATGAACTTGCACGATTTCAGTCCGCGCAGGATGCCTGGGATGCGGCGCTGCTCGCTGCCCGAAATGAGGCCGATGATCTACGACGCGAATTGGCGAACCAACCGGAACCGGCTCCGAGAGAATTGGCCGCCCCCGGTTGGACGACCGTTCCCGGTGGTGCGATGATTTCAGTACCTGGGAATGTTCTCTTTGCGCCCGGGCGCGTTGAAATTCGGAATGAAGCACGTCGATCGTTGGAATCCATCATCAGCGCTGTCAACGGTCAGTACTCGGATAAGCAGATTCTGGTCTTTGGTCACACCGACAATACGCCGATCAAGCGTAGCGGTTGGAAAGACAATTGGGAGCTCAGCAGCGAGCGAGCACTGTCGGTCGTTCGATATCTAACCAAGAAGGGTGTCGGTGCCTCACGACTTGCCGCCTGTGGTTGCGGCGAGTTCCGACCCGTGGCCGGCAATAGCGCTAATAACGAACGTGCACGGAATCGCCGCGTCGAAATCTACGCGATTGAACCCCAGTCGTAACAGAAAGCCGTACACGCTTTTGCGCACGCACAGCGTGGCCTGATTTGTCGTTCCGGCGTACCATCAAATGATGGAACCGCTTGAATTGACCCAACTGATTTCAGCTCGCAAGGCAGCAACGATGGGTGTGTTGCCTGATGGCCGTGCTACGGCATGGCCAAGCGAGTTGGTGGATCTCCTGCACGATGCCGGTAGTTTTCGCCAGGCCGTCCCGCAAGCCCTTGGCGGCTTGGATCTTCCAGCCAGAGACCGACTTCATACGTATGCGGCAGTTGCCGAGGGCGATGTCGCATGCGCCTTGATTCTCACCCAGCACGATGCGGCTTGTGAGTTGATGGCGGGTGAACCCGAGCATTCAGATTCTCAGTCCGTCTTGCGACAATGCGCAACGGACAGAATGCTGGTTTCGGTCGGCATCAGCCAACTGACCACCTCCCGTCGCGGGAATGGAGGACCTGCACTCCGAGCGCGTCCAGTGACCGGCGGTTTTTCGCTTGATGGTGTGATGCCTTGGGTGACCGCTGCCCGTCACGCGGCTTGCGTGGTGACGGGCGCGGTTTGTGAGAATAAGGAAGAAATTCTCGCCATCGTGCGTGCCGAAACAGAGGGGCTGAAACCACAGGACGATTTTCGGCTTATGGCGCTCGAGAAAAGCGGTACGGCCGAAATGACCTGCGAGCAGTTGTTTGTCCCTGCGGCGACCGTCATCCGTGGTCCTACAGAAAACGTCTTGAAGCGACGATCTCCCGTCAAATCGCTCACCGTGACCTTCGTTGCATTGGGCATAGCCAGACGAATGATGCAGGAAATCGCGTCGAGCAACATGCCGTCGAGTTTCGACGAGAGCATCCGCAGAGCGCGGGCCGCACTCAATGACTGGGAGGGCAGCCTCGACGAGTGGTCAGCGCGATTGGATGACCCCGGTGTCGAAGTTCCCAAGGAATCTTTGCGGGCGCAGGGCAATCACTTACTGAGTCAACTTGCCAGTACGTTGATGATCGTAAGCAAGGGCAGTGGCTACGTGTCAACTCACGTCGCGCAGGAGCTGTACCGCGAAGCTGCATTCTTCCTGGTCTGGTCGGCGCCTGACGGAGTCCGGTCGAATACGCTGGAACGCATCTGGAACATTTCGTGACAGCCGTCCGTTTTTTTCTTTCCAACCTAACGGGGCGTGCCTACGATCGAACTGGATCACGAAGTAAGGATGGCGCCATCGACGATTATCATGCCGATGTGCTGTCATGTTTACGCGTAGTTCGCTGATCGAATGTCAATCCGTTGATAATCGGGGTCATGGCCTGGGCAGTTGCCGCGTGCGCTGTCAATTTCCAGGAGACCGCGATGCCACACTTTTCCGATCACGTTGAGTTTGTTTTCCTTTTTCTGAAAAGCTTTGTTCTTTTGAATGGCGATGTGCTTCCAAACATGCAGGAATTGACGCTGGAATACGCGGTTCCTCCGCCGGTAGAGTATCAAACGCTGATTGATGCCGTCCCCAGCCCGAGGGCGGGGGGGTGCCAGGTGGGAGATGGCCCCGGCTATGTACCCTCCGACCGAAGTTTGACCCCGCAACAGACATGGCGCGATGACTGGTGTGCATTGCACTCTGGTGTCGTGTCGTGGCTTTCCTGGAAGTCATGCTTCTTCAATCAGAACACGCTGACCGCATGCGATGATGACAAGTCGCGGCCACCTGACAGCTATCTTGTACGGTTGTTTGAGGATAACGGTGGTATTCCGGGTATAGAGATTCTGCCTTCACAAAATGTGATCATTACCGCGAGTGAGGATCTGCCTCTACAAAATCCATGCCGACGATTCGAAGCGACGTTGCCCGTTGGCTTTACGGTTCAATCAGGGCAGTGCTATTGGATCGAGATTTCCGGATTCGGTGATGCCGCTGGTGGATGCACCGTCTATCTGGCCCGTGCGGATAACGGAAACGGTTTTGCCGTGTCGTGTCAGGATGACCAGTGTTCGGTGGTCGTCGCGGAGGGGCGCTCTGCCCCGGACATTGAACTGTGCATCGAACATGGACTGTCGGTGCCGCCTCAGCCTGCCGCCGCCTGTTGTGGATTCGATGGTTCATGTGTTGATTCCCCTTACGATCAATGCCCGTTGGAAGAAGGTGTTTGGTGGGTGGGGGATCGCTGCGAAGATGATCCCTGCCCGGAGGTTTGCCACTACGCGAATTGCAGGAGTGCATTCGATTTGAATTCGCGGGCGTCGGGAAGCGCGGCCTCGTGCACCGACGGCTTGCCCTGTGGCGTTGACTTGCAGAATTGGTTATGTCCGCCAGGCGATGACTCCATCGAATGCACACTTGATACTCTCGGAACCCAGGCGGTAACCGTCATGGGAGCCGAACTGTGGTTGCGGTACCGCACGGCCGCGACCGAATGCGGTAGCGCGACAGCTTCACTTTGCGGTGCTACCGATTGGGATAGCGTTCTTGCCGTCTATGATGGCGGTTCGGATGGTTTTTGCCCGAGCGATCTAGCTGACAGCATCGGCTGCGGCGATGACACCTGTGCATCAGGAAGTCCCGCCAGTTTGGTGCAGTGGGAGGCAGAGGCGGATCGCACCTATTTCATCCGAGTCGGTGGATGGCAGGGTGATCGCGGGCAGGGGCTCTTGGAGCTTTCGCTCGAACGTTCGGAAGCGTGCGGTGCAGGTAAACTGCCGTTGGCTCCGCTGGCAAATGATCAGTTCGATGCCATTGGCACGGTTCGTCCATGTACCACCGACAAAGATTGCACCGCGGGCCTCC
>JBMYUM010000408.1:0-3885 GCA_049605375.1 Phycisphaerae bacterium
ATCCGGCGCGTTTTCTTTCGAATCAACCACCTCGAACGGTCCGCCAACTAAACCGACAAATCGGGGTGATTCGGGTTCCCCTGTGGCCGGCAGGACATCAAACGGTTTTGCGATGTCGATGATAAATTGTCGTGATCGTGTCTGAAGGGTTGTTTCGTTCTTGATCAGTATGGAGGTCGTATGTTCTCCGGGTGGAAGCTCATTGATCGACTCGTTGCTCTGTACGGTCCAGGCGAGGGTTTCGAGCCCGGTCAGTGTGATCGGGTCCTCTTCCTCTTCGCTGCTTCCGTCGTCGACATCGAGCCATTCCACGGCAGACGTCAATTCGATCTCCATATCGGTGTTTGATCGATTGATGGTATCAAACGTCTCTGAGATCGTGTTGAAGTCATCGCCGTACATGCCTGAGAGCATCACATCTTCACGCGGCAGGGTCGAGAACGGTTCCTTGAGATCCAGAATAAACGGAAGTTCGACCGACTGGCCGGAGGTGCGATTCTCAACCTTCAGTTTGATGACGCGTCCCGGCCCTCTCACCAGACGAAATCCAACATCATCTCTTGTCTCGGTTGCCAGGAGTGTCGCGATATTGTCATTGCGAAGTCGGAGGCTATCGGTCATGTCTTTCCAGCTTCCGCCTCTCACGTTCTGATGACCGGCATCTGAGCCGGGTGATTGCATCCACTCAGCGACGTTACCGGTGATGTCCTGCAACTCGTAACCGTTGTCGCCTGACGCGGTCGACGTTGCGTCCGACTGTGGTGTTTCGCAGGTCGCAGGTGGATTGTAAAGATTGTTCGTACCGTTGAAGAAACCAACGGGTGTGGGGCTGTCCTCTTCGGTGTCCTGGTTGCCCATTATGTTTGCATCAACTGGATTCAGCTCATCGCGTCCGAAGCCGTAGACACTGTCGATGTTCTCTAGCGGTTGCCATGCGGCGGCCTTGTACCATTCGTTGAATCGTTCGTGGACAGACGCATTGGCGTCCATGGGAAGTCGATAGCCCATGGTGTTTTCTATAAGAACCTGTCGTTCGGCATCACCCGGGCCGTTGTTCCATTGCTCGACGGACATGGTGATCGGGCGCCAAGCTTCAAGTTCCTGCGCCGAGCCTTCGCTGTACGCTCGTAATTCCTGTGGTATTCCATCGCTCTGGCTGAGCCAGTTGCAGTACTTCACACAGGCGAACCAGTTGAGGCATCTGACGGGCCAATTGTTGCGCGCGGACACGGTTTCGTATTCTTCGCCGTCGTACGTCAGATCTTCGCAGGTCATATCATAAAGTTGAATTCCCTGCGCGGGTGGTCCCAGGCCGAGCGTCCCCTCTTGTTCATCGTGGAGATAGACGTTCCCGGTCAGGCTGTCGATGTAAATGAAGTCTGACCGCTCGTCCTGATCTTCGGGATCGCCGGTGATGTTGCCAAGCAGATCATTGAGAAAAGCAGCAAAGCCTGAATTCGTCACTTCATTCTCATTGATCCAGAAGTCATGTACGGGGCCACCGTCCGGTGTTTGCTCTCCGGTTACCAGTTTGAAGTTACCCGGCGGCGCCGGTGACGGGCCGATCCCTGTTCGCGTTTCGTCCAACACGAGACGAATGACAGCCTGTTGATTGGCCGGAACGAGCTGCGGTGTCGCACCCACAAACTGGAGTGGTGTACCCGATGGTGTCAGTGTGATGGCAATATCATCGGCAGCAAATGCACTGGCGTTTTGGATTTCGACACTTGCTTCCGAGACTGCGCCCTCGGTCACGAACTCCATGGGGCCACCGACAAATCCGCTGATTCGGATGGGTGCCTTTGTGCGGCTTAGTGCGAGGTCGTCGATCGTGACCGGAACGGACTGTGCGACACGAAATCCAATTGCGCGGCTGACGGACTGGGGTGCGAAAAATGCGCGTGACACGACCTTCAGTCGATCCGAGCTTGCCGCGTTATCGAGGTTTCCGCCTCTTACAACATGCTGCGGATCACGATCGTGCATCCATTCCGACACGTTGCCTGAGAGATCGTGAATTCCGTACGCGTTGATATTCGGTGCGGTCGAAAACTCGTTGCCGTTTCCGATGGTGCCGTCGCCCCCCCCGTTGTAGGTGCGTCCGTCGTAGAAGCCGACTGGGGTGGTGCTTCCATCAAACGGATCACCCGAGTTTAAGAAATTCGCGTCCTCGTTTCCGATTTCATCACGCCCGAATCCATAGATGGCATCAAAGGTGTATTCGTTTTCCTCGTCGAATCGTGCCGATGCAACTTTGTACCATTCGTTGTGTTCACCCGCCTCTTCTGCACCACCGTCCATGGGCAGTCGGAATCCGAACAGTTCGAGAAGTGACTTCGGGTCGTCGGTCACGGGTCGCCAATCCGCCGCCGTCGGCCCTTCGAGATAGACGATCTGGTCTGCCATTCCCTGAACGTGTGTCAACCAGTTGCAATATTTGACCGCCCCATACCATGAAACAAAATTGACCGGATGATTACCGTAGGCGACATCAGCCTTGTATCGTATACCCAGCGGCGCAAGGGGATCATATTCAATTCGTGACTCCTCATTGTCGGCGTTGGTTTGGTACAGCAGGGTTCCGTCATCGAGGATCGTCAACGTCCCGGAATCAGGATCGCGCGCGACATTCCGGCTTCGAGGGCTCTCTCCACCGTCGACTTCCACATCATTCAGAAAGCGTGCGAAGTCGCTGTTGGTGACTTCCGTGGTTGCCCATCGGAATCTGTGGGTCGGCCCTTCGGCCGGCGCCGGCTCGTCTTCGATCATGGTCATGGGCAACGAGAATGCTGACGTTCCGACGTCAAGTTTCATGCGTCTCTCGGCGGTCGTCAGCACAGCGCCGTTCGGATCCGTCGGGTCGATCTGCGAAACGCATAAGTACGCCTCATATTCTCCGGTCTGCAGCGCAAGTGCCTGGTTCGTGACACTGACCGTCATTTCAGCCGTCGCGCCGGGAATTCCGATCACACCCTGCGATGGCGTCACCTCCAACCAATCTATCGCTGTCGGCTCGTCGGCGTCGCAGTCTTCGAGGATTGTCGCCTGCCATTCAAAGTCCTTGAATTCGGGGTTCAGGACGGTGTATTTGACATCGACGGGAGTGAAAGGACCATTGCGAGGGCCACTGAACGTTGTCCCTTCGGACGGCGTCAGCGTTAGCTGCGCGATGTTGAGACCGACGACATATTCATCGACGAATCCTTCCGGGGTTGAGAAGCGGATCGTAGCGGCGTAGGCATCCGCAGGGAGTTCTGTTGCGGCTACCGTCATTGACAAGTTGATCGTCACTTCATCATTCACTGACTGGAGCGTTCCCTCTGCGGGGTCTGCCTCGATCCACGTTGCCGTCTTTGTGGGTTCAATGGGCACAAAGCTCACCATCCAATCGATGGGACGATCGACGCGATTGATCAAGCTGACCTCGACCGATTCCGGCTCGAATGGACCTCCGATTCCACCGCTGAAGACAGCCTCCGTCGTGGCTTCAACGTCAAACAGCGGCAGGATATCGATCACCTGGTTTCGTGTGACCGCGTTGCCCGTGCACTCGTTTTCAAACCTGATGGAAGCCTGATGAACACCCTTGGGCAGAAGTGGAACGAGCAAGATGACTTCAACTTCGATGACGTCTCCCGGGGCGATCGTCCATTCAATCTCGCCTGCTTCACCGTTGATGCTGACCCAGGTGGCCGGACCATCGGTGATTTCGGGATCCGTGGCCGTTGCCGTGACTGTCATATCGATGGCACTTGTATTTTCGATCGTATAGATAATGGATGGTGAGTCTCCGCCAAACTCGCGGTCTACGTTGATTCCGCTATTTGGCGAAATCTGCAACGGTTCACTGAATGAAAGGCTGATGTTCCGTTGGGTTTCCGTCGC
>JBMYUM010000409.1:0-3875 GCA_049605375.1 Phycisphaerae bacterium
CTCAATGCCCTCGGATCCGACACCTCGACCACCCAACTCATCACTCGCCAGGTAATCAATGTGATGTTGGAATCGCGCAGGCAGCGAAGTGTCGCCGGCACGCGTGTCGCCGAGCGGAATGACGACAAGACAGGCCAGCCACACCAACGACGCAATACGACTTGCCGATCCGAATCGAACGGCGGTCTCAGAATCACGAATCACAGCACTCACGCCTTGCCTCCTCCGATCGCTGACAACACCCCGGTGTCATGCAGACTAACCTAGCACTTCATGGATATTAGCACGAAACAGCCGAATCGGCATGGTTCAGACAATATTCAACCCTCAGGAAAACGCCCTCGCGTCGAACTCACAGGTCCAGAAAACAAGAAAGCCTTCGCATCGCATGCCGCGGCGAAGGCTACAACTGTCACGAAACAGACGAGTGTGATTTGATTGGTAGCCGAAGAATTAGAATCGGCCTGAAAACCAGGGCGGCAGCCGGGAGTATGTCTCTACCGGTTATGCCACTTGGTCAGACGAGTCGGTCGTTCGGTCATAAGCAGCAGGTCGAAGTCTTCGACAATGGCCAGTGCATCCTGACGAATAACCTTCTTGACGGTATTGATGTGAACCTCTTCACTCTGCGACACCGACTCAAACCCGGCATGCGGATTGAGCGCCACGACCACCTGCGTATCAGTGCAACCTGTGGAAAGCACCATGGTAAAGGCACAGGCAATCAAACCCATGAACCCAAAGCCGCCCATGACCCCAAATCGATTCGAAGCTTCGCTGAATTTCATCGTGAAAGCCCTTTCCATCCTGCTCTTGGGCCTACGCAACGTACGGAACATCAACCGATCCGCACGTGGGCTGACCGCCTCATCCTGAACTACATCTGCCTTACCCCGATCTCACACCCGTCGCAACGCAACCGACGCTGTTAGACGGACTTGCATGATCCTAGCCAACCCGGCGCCCGGGTCAAGCGGGGTAATCTACCACTCTTTCTGCAGCCGGCGCGTTTCGATCTGGACAAAATCGTGACTGGGTCCCCGATTCATACCGGGACAATCCATCGCAACCGCATTCCAAGTATCGGGATCCCGAAGCACTTCCGTCCAGAAAGGCCAGGTGCGACACTGGTTCGGACGAACCGGATAGATCCCGCACATAGCCTTGTTCCCCTCACGTTTCAGGAAAATACAGTCGCCATCCGATTTCTCAGTCAGGCTGTAACGAAAACCGACCCGACGCAATTGACTCTTGGGTAGCCATTCATCGTCTCGCCCGAGGAAAGCTGCAATGCGACGGATCTCCTCCTTCGTCAGCCAGACATACCCTGGATCTCCGCTGCAGCAGTTGCCACACTGCGTGCACTCAAACGCCAAACCGGCGGCATACCATTTTTCCTTCGCCAAACCGGGCTCCCTTTCAAGACGCAGGCCACCCAAACACAACCGCACGACCGGATCGGAATGCCGGCTCGCAACTACCCGAACGTCCGTAAATATAGCTGCAACGGGGAAATACTCAAAAAGGTGCAAGCAGCGGCCCTGTGATTGGCCAAAGAGCCTCCCGACCTCCGGCAGCCGCCATTTTGGGACCAGGGGGACACACAGTCCCGCACCGGGACCGTTCAACCTCTGCCAGACGTGTCAGGACTCCGAGCAACGTCCCTCCTTAAGACTTTATCGATCGCTCACCTGCCAAATCAGTACAAAGCGCGGTTAGCCGTGTCGATAAATCCATGACCGGCGCCAGCTTATCGATTAGCGCGCGAAATTGAGTCCGGTCGCCAGAGTTCCAATCGTAATCGGAGTCCGCGATGACACACCAGAGCATGATAGGGGTCACGACATTCGGCATCGTCGCCCTGATGCTCATCCGCCTCCCCCCACTCGTCGCTCGTCAGGATTCCGTTCTCAATACCTTTCGCGCCCTCGTCGAAGTCAACGCCCTGGCGAGCCAACGCCATACGTCGGCCGTCGAAGACGAACTCCTGGTCCACGGCGCCATCACCGGCATGCTCCGCCAACTCGACCCTTACAGCGATTACTTGCCGCCAACCGAATGGAGTGCGTTCCAGCGTCGCAGCAGTGGCGCATACCTTGGCATCGGTGTCGAAGTCGGCATGCAGAACGGCGAAATCATGATCATTGCACCCGTCGAAGAAGGCCCCGCGATCAGAGCCGGCATTCTCGCGGGTGATGCCATTTTGGCGATCGACGGCGAGTCCACACAAAACCTGTCCATTGCCGACGTCGATAAACGGCTCGCAGGTGAACCCGGCGAAGAAATCCAACTGGAAATTCGCCACGCAAATGAAACAGAATCCCGATTGGTCACCATCAGGCGTGAACCAATCAAGCTCAATACGGTTCGAGGCCATGCAAGGCGCGACGACGGTACGTGGGACTACATGCTCGATCCCGTAGAGAAAATCGCCTATATCCGCATCAACAGCTTCCGCGAAACAACGAGCCGCGAATTCCGAAACGCCCTCCGTGAGGCCCATGCACACTTGTGCAACGGCATTATTCTCGACCTGCGTTTCAATCCCGGTGGCTTGATGAATCAGGCCGTCGCCATGGCCGACAAATTCGTCAAGGAAGGCACCATTCTTCAAACCGTCACCCGACGTGGTGTTGAACGCGAATACCGTGCCACACCCATGGGAGCCCTGACCAACCCGAGGCTCGCCATCTTGATTAACGAGGGCTCTGCCAGCTCAGCGGAGATCGTAGCCGGCGCCTTGCAGGACCTTGGCCGGGCGACAATCGTGGGAACCCGAAGTTTTGGAAAAGGAAGCCTGCAACATTTGATCGAACTGGAGTCGATTCCCGCCGCCATCCGCCTGACCGTCGGGGTTTATCGATTGCCCAGCGGGCGCGTCATCCACCGCGCGCCACACGCCCTGCCAGAGGAGTCCTGGGGCATACAGCCCGACGTCCTGGTGCCTCTCGACCAGGCGACATACGCCAAGGTCCAGCAGGCCAGACTGACCTTCAAGACCATCCATGACCCGCAACTACGGGCGGCCTGGGACTACCTCGTGTCCCATCCTCCGGAATTCGCCGCGCAGCGAGCGACCGGCCTCCGCCGTGGCAATGCCCGCAACAGCAAGTAACGCCTGTCCTTTACTGGAAGCTCGCGCCGGTCGCCACCACACCGCCTGACGTTGACACAGGACGACGGACCACCATCGTGTCCGCCGGAAGCGCCTGGGTAACGCCACAAAGTCGAATGCCAGCGAGGGCAAACATCTGCGGAAGACGCTGCTGCCACGTATGCTCACGAACGGTACGCTCGCGAGCCGATTCAGCCATGCCACGCCGCAAGTCCTCGTTCTTCAGAAGCTGGTCCACCTTCGACAGGAGCGAAGCCGGCCCCTCGAATACACCTGCCTCGACGTCGGGCACGAAGCACTGCGCAAACCCCGGCACGCTATTGTGAATCATGGCGACACCACTCGACGCAATCTGGAACGGCTTGTGCGCCACACCAGCTTCATCACCGCGTTGGGTAATGTTCATCGCAAGACGACCCTGCGCGTAGACAGAAGGAAGGTCATCATGCTCAACCCATCCACCGCCCGGAATACCGACCTCGCGCCATTGTTCATGCCCGAAGACCGCGACCGAAACGTGACGGGCGAGATACCGCGTGTAGAAGACTCGCTGCCACGCACTGAATGCCCACATGCATTCCAGCGCGTCGAAATAAGCTGCCGGCGACGCCAGCAGCCACTCAACCGCCTCGGCATGGCGTTCGGCCAACCCCTGCAGCAGACCAAAGCTCCCGATATTGGATACCAACTGCCGTTGCGCGATCCACTCCTGCCCCATGAGCAGAACCGAGTTCTTCAGGCTCGCCGGCACATGCGATTC
>JBMYUM010000410.1:0-3873 GCA_049605375.1 Phycisphaerae bacterium
TGTTTCGTCAACCAGATTTCCTGGACCTATGCCAGTCTCCCGATGGGGGGCGTGAAGAAATCCGGTTATGGCCGTGAGCTGGCTGATTTGGGCATCATGGAGTTCGTGAACCAGAAGCTGATTTGCGTTTTCGACAAAGACCACGTGATCTGATCGATCAGATTCAGCGATGAACGGAGGATAACCATGAAGAACGTATTCGTTATCAACGGGCATGAAGAATACGAGTTCGCCAAGGGCGAGCTCAACCGTACGCTTTCCCAGATGGCCCTCGACCACCTTCAGGCCAAGGGTTACGCAACCCGTCTTACCACCATGAAGGATGAGTGGCAGGTGGACACGGAGATTGAAAATCATCAGTGGGCTGATGCTGTGCTGCTGCAGACTCCGGTGAATTGGATGGGGGTCGCCTGGAGTTTCAAGAAGTACATGGACTTTGTCTATTCGTTTGGGATGGATGGACGTCTATGCCAGGGAGACGGCCGGACGCGTTCGGACCCGAGCAAGCAGTACGGCACCGGTGGCACCCTCACGGGTAAGAAGTACATGCTTTCGCTCACGTTCAATGCGCCGCGCAGCGCGTTCCATGACCCGACGCAGACCTTCTTCGAAGGCAAGTCACCTGACGATTTGTTCTGGCCCATGCATTTGAACTTTCGATTCTTTGGCATGGAACCGCTGAGTACCTTTGCCTGTTTCGACGTGATGAAGAATCCGGATATTGAGAACGATCTTGCCAAGTATCGAACGCACCTCACCGCAGCGTTCCCTGGCGCAGAGTAGATACCAGTCAAAGAAGAATGTTGGCAGGCGAACGGCTGTCATCTTTGTTCCTTACGGCAACGGCTCGAATATCATGATACCCGTCGCATCCGTGGCGACGACGCTAAAATGCGATGGGACAGATTCGGCACGGTTGTCTTCGTGAAGAGCAGCAGGCACCCAGTCACCTGATGAAATGACGTAGTCCAATTCGTACGCCAGGCAGAGATCACGCAGGTCTTTGCCGCTCTCCACGTTTCTCATGGCTTGGAAGACCTGGTTTCTTGCCAACCAATCGACACGTGGATTGCTGTGGCCAGGTGGAAGAATCCAGGCTCGGCGGCCTGTCGAGGGAATCAACCACTGGAAGGCCAATTCTGACGTGCATATGAATACGTCCTCGGGATCGGTGTTTTGAAGAATCCACTTTACGGTAGCCGGCGATCGTTCTTCCGTGTAATCAAAGGTAAGGAATCGCCTGAGATTTTTCTGCGTATGCAGAACTCCCGGAAACAGGATGAAGCCAGCGCATGCCGCATAGAGTAACGCATTCATGCCACGATTGGAGATGCGCCGACAAAGCCAGATGATCAGGTGTGAAGAGCCGATGCCTACCGCGATCGCCCACGCGAGTTGGAATAGTCGTTGAAACTCATGCGGCACGATTGTCGGTAGCCAATGGCCCCAGTTGGGCGCCAGATCGCGGACATACGCTGGGATTTGAAAGATCCCGGCGAGTATGAGTGCAAGGACGAGTCGCTCGTTTGCGCTTCTGCATTCCCGCACTGCTACGCCGATGCCGAGGATACCGACCAATAGAATCCATGGGTGCCCGCCCATTAAGGCAAACTCAATCGTTCGTAACTCGGCGGCAAAGTAGGTTCGTGGCGTATCGTTTCGTACAGGGCCGTGAAGAATCTGCCAGAGAAGTGGGGCGCCAACGAGTGCGGCTATCCACACGATCTGCATGGATGGCAGCTTGATGATGCTGGCGACGTACAAGGGCCTCGCGGTTCTTGATCGCCATAGTGCATGCGCGGTGAGCAGGCACATAAGAAAACAGGGGATCAGCGGATGATGCCACATCGTCATGCCGACAAACACACCCGTGGCGGCCGTTTCGATACGTTTCTTGCTTCTCTCTGCTCGCGCAATCATCGCGAGTGACACGAAACCTATGATAACCGCATGAATGGAAGGTTGCCCGTGTGCGACTTCGCATTGCCACCATGGCATGGCGAAGAGTAGCGCGAGTGCCGCAAATACGCCGGCGCGCCGGCCCCATGCGCTTCGTACGACAAGGAAGAGTCCTCCCGGGATCAACCAGTTGAAGAGCAGCTGTGACCACGAAAAGCATGCTTCGACCGAAGTGCCGAATACGCTCGCGATCCACGCCATGGAGAGGGTGCCGAGTGGAGGGTACCAGAGCGAGGCATTCGGATACGCAGGATCTGACAGAACACTTCGATACTTGATCGACTCTCCCATGCCGGCTTCACGAAAGATGTCGTAGCCATGGAGGTGTTCGTCGACAACGATCGGACCCACCAAGAATCCCCATGCGATCAGCAGCAACGCCAGAATGAGGAAGTCCCATTTGGCCAGTGGTCCGTTATGCTCAGAGGTTCTGTGACCAGGGCAATCGTATTCGGATTGAGAGGAAGGTTCCTCGGCCAGATTAGTTACACTTGGTGTCATGACGACTTCCGATCACCCATCGCGTGATGTCATTTGGCATACCGCATGTGGGTCAGCCCCACTGCGGTATTGGAGGAAACGGAAGATTCTTCGTCAAGGTGCAGCCCAGATCTGCGCTAGATCTGTATTCGGGATCCGCAGCTCCTGGCTATTCGGGCACATCTTATTCAATTGTTCTTCCCGTGAGTTCACGAGCGAGGTGTTGAGCATCGTAGATCTTGACCAGCGCTTCCATGATTCCATCGACATGCACTGAAACGGTACGCACTGCTTCGTTATCGAATACGAATTCACTGCGTAGTGACTCCATGTTCCCATCGATGACGACACCCACCACTTCGAGCGCCTTGTTCACGACGACGCTTCCGGTGTTCCCGATCGTCGTGTCGTTTGTGCTGATAAAGTTGATGGGCTTCGTCATGTCGATGCTGTCTTTCCGGTCGAGCCAGGTTCTCGGAAGGCTAAAAGGCCTCTCGTTATCAAATCCGGCATTGCGATCGTAGAGCCCGTAAAAAGTGGTCCGATACGGCGATCTTGACCTGTTCGAGTCTACCTGCTTGACGACACCATCGGAGAATCTAAGCGTTCCCGTTGCATCGGGGCTGATTTCATCACCGTAGCACGATAACAAGGCATGTGCTAATTCGGTTTTGAGTGACTGTTCTTCGGAATCGAGCCTTAAGCTTAGCTCTTCGTTCTTCCGCATCAGAGTAGCAAGTTCGCGTGCGGCGATGACGATTGGGTCTTTACTCTTCTTTATCCCATTCCAGCCTGATTCGACGAGTGACATACGTGGTTCGGGATAACCCAGCCAATTTTCGTCATTCCATGATTGATCACCGGACGTTGCATTCCAGTATTCAGCTGCACTTTGACCGGCAAGCACTTTCGTGAGATAGGGGTCGTTCTCCGGAAGCCACTTGCGCGCACGTACCATGTGATCGAGGCAGTATGCAATGAAGATGCCGTTCGGGCTGATTGAACCACCAGCCCACATCTCAACCTTTTTCCTGGCCTGGATGCGAGTCACCTCTTTTTCAGAAGGGTCGCACATTCGTACGATCGCCACCACAACATCGAGTACCGGAGATGCATCGGGCGTATGAAATCGCGCCTTGGCTTCGTGAAGTCGGCGTTGCTGAACGACACCATCGATCCGTTGCCAGAGATCTCCGTGCTTCTTTGCGAGACGTCCAACGGCCATCACACGACGCTGTAGGTCCATATCTGCTCTGGACTTCTTCGCCATGATTGTTGGATCTTTCAGACCATGGAGTTTGTGACGCACAGCTTTGATGCCATTCTCTTTATCCAGGATGGCTGTCCGAGACATGTTCGCAGGAACGAAATTGCCGGAGTCGGTATGGTTCCAGTTCGACGTTCGCAGACTCTCGGCGATCTGTTCCCATGTCA
>JBMYUM010000411.1:0-3865 GCA_049605375.1 Phycisphaerae bacterium
GAGCGCCCGTCACAAAGAAGCGAAACGCAGGCCGTCAATGTAGGCGTTGCCCCTTTACCCTCTTCACAGGAGATCGCCGAATTTTGGACCATGGTTTTTGCGGGTCCATCGCCCTTCGGCGTTCCTCCAATCAACGGCCTGCGTACCAACGAGCGAGTTCTCAACAACTGCACGGTTTGGGATGTTACCTTCGATTCGTACAAGGATCCCGGGACGGACTTGCCGGTTCGCCTTGGCGGAGTGTTCGCAGTATCCAATGAGGTACCGCCTCCTGGTCCGGGCGGAACATTTCCCGGTCTAGTGGTGACCCATAGTGTGGGCGAAGGGCCACCGAATGGTCCGGCCGCCGACGATGTAGAGGGCATGTCCACATGGTTCGCGCAAAAGGGATTCGCAACGCTGGCATTCTACATGCGTGGCTGGGGCACGAGCCCTATGTCGACCGATGTCGATCTTTTCACGGATTTTCTTGCCGACGAGGATGGAGAGCCGCTCGACCACCGGTTCACCGGAATGGCCGTAGATGCCTATCAGGCCGGAGAGTTCATGGGAGCGCAGCCGGAGGTTTGGGATGCGAATGACTTGGTTTATGTCGGACATAGCGGCGGTGGATACGCCGTGCTTGCCGCGGGAGTGTTCTCAAGTCGATTCAAGACACTATGCGCCTCCGCACCCGCAGGCGCCTGGCCCAGTAGCACGGATTGGTTGAATTACGTGTGGGGAAACGGCGGTTTCCTGAGCATTCAGAATTGGGTCAACAGCCAGCCCGATCCAGCTTACGCTCAATCACTGGTGGAAAGAACGTTGACCTTTATCAGTCTGTATCATGTCATCGACAACCCATTCCTTGTTTCTGCAAATTCCAATTGGCGATTGGACGATGCTTCTATCTTCTTCTATGGCGGCCAGGCCGACACGGCCATTCCCCCCTGGGATGTTGCGGCCGTATTCCAAATCGCCAATCCGTCGGCCCCCTTGCTGAAAGCCTTTCACTGGAGCCCGACAGGCGGACACGGAGGGTCGGAATCATGGAATCGTACCCAGGCGTGGGTCGCTGGACATTATCCAGGCATTACGTCGACACCGCCAAACGCCGTCCTCGGTACGACTTCAATCAATGGCGCATCCGCCAGTTTCTCATCATCCGGAAGCCAGGTTTGGCAATACGATTGGGCCTATGACAACGGGCAGATGAGCTCCGATCCCGATGACATCGTGTCCTGGGAATACGACTTTGGTGATGGCACTGTCATGAACTGGGGGCCGACGGTTTCGCATTCGTATTCGCAAGCCGGCACCTACACGGTGATAATGACGATCACGGATGGTGCCGGCCAGCGTGCCAGCGATTCGGTTGAGGTTACCGTCGATCAAGGATCCGGCAGCAACGCACAGTTAGAGGTTGTGGCGGAGCAACCGGAGATCATCACGGAAGGAAGTACGAACTCGTTTCTCGTAAGGTTGACCGAGCATCCCGAAGGAAGCGTGAACGTCACGATTGATCACATCGCCGGAGACAGCGATCTCTCAGTAGCAAGCGGCTTTACGCTCGTCTTCACACCTGGAAACTGGGATGATTTTCAATCCGTGTCATTAGCGGCTGCCCAGGATACGGACCGCTCCTCAGACTTTGCCACATTCTCATTGAGTTCACCGGGAATGCTGAGCGTGGATGTGGAAGCGATGGAGCGGGACGACGATGCAGAGTTTACGTTGACCGTTGGCTCGGCCCTGGCGGAACTGGGGGAGTCTGTCAGCCTGCCGATCACGTTGACCAATCATGACAACGCGCCGATCGCTGCTTTTTCAATTGACGTGGCATTTGACGGTTCGGTGTTGACGAATCCTAGCGCCACGCCCGGGCCCGATTTGCCTGGACCGGCGTGGTGGCAATTTGCCACCGGCAACCCGTCTGAAGGCGTTCAGACAATCGTCGCAAATGAATTCGTTCAGCCTGAGGCACCAGTGTTCGCCGGCGTGATTGTCGAGGACGGCTTCACGATCGCCGGGGGTGCAGACGCCGGAAACTACCCAGTGCTTGTGACTGAGGCAAGTGTAAATGGTGCGACTCCCGCCCTGGAAGCAGGGGGAGTAACCGTCGGCGCGGGCGCAGCCGTTCCAGCCGTTTCCAGATGGGGCCTTGTGATCATGATGCTCCTGGTGACCACCGTGGGAACGATCCTTCGATTTGGGCGTTTTTGGTGGAAGAAAAGTCCTGGTCGATGATCTAATTCATAGGCTGTTTTGCGCTTAACTGGATAGAGACGGAATTCCACCCATCGCCCGGAGCGAGGCTCATCATGTCCAGATATTGTACAAGACCTGGAGTTTGTGTACTTTCGCTAATCCTCGCGTGGTCAATTTGCGCGAACGCGAACGCGATTGTAAATGCGGCCACAATTCGTACGGTGGCTTTGAGTGGTGATCCAGCACCGGGCACGGAACCAGAGACCGAGTTTTTCACGTTCAGCAGCACCTACCCGGTGATCAACGCGCAGGGGCAGGTAGCGTTTGAGGCGTGGCTCGCCGGTCCTGGGGTGACTAACGACAATGACAGAGGTATTTTTTCAGAGTCGTCGGGTGCGTTGGATCTCGTCATTCGCGAAGATGCGCCAGCACCTGGCACAGAAACGGGAACCGAGTTTGCCGGGTTTCTGGATCCGCTCTACGCCGACGATGGCAGCATCGGTTTACACGGATTCCTGCGTGGTCCGGGTGTCGTCCTCAACGAGAACCACATCGGCGTTTGGACGGGATCGTCGGGAACACTGACCCTACACGCGCGACTGGGTTCGCAGGCGCCAGGCTTGGAGACGGGGACCAACTTCAGCGTATTCAACTCCCATGCTCTTGGCCACAACGGCCACATCGCTTTCTTCAGTTTGCTGACGGGTACCGGGGTCGACAGCACCAACTACCGCAGTCTCTGGTCCGACTCAAGCGGGGCGCTTGCGCTGTTGGCAAGGATGGGTTCGCAGGCTCCCGGTACGGATTCGGGCGTCGTCTTTGATCATTTCAGCCCGCCTGTCGTCAACGGATTCGGGCTGACGTCGTTTCGTGCAACGGTTAGCGGCCCTGGCGTGGATAACTCCAACAACCTCGGAATCTGGTCGGATGGATTCGGGAGCCTCTTGCTTGTGGCTCGGGCCGGTGATTTTGCGGTCGGCGCAGGCCCGGGTGTGTTCTTCGGCGATTTCAATAACGTCGAGCCGACGATCAACGATGCGGGTGACACCGCCTTTCAGGTAGGATTGACCGGGACCGGGGTGGATGACACGAATGATCGCGGCGTCTGGGCCCAAACGTCGGGCGAATTGGCCCTGATCGCACGCGAAGGCGACCAGGCACCAGGGACGGCCGCGGGAACCGTCTTCAGCGAAGTGTTCATTGACGAGATCCCGTTATTCCCAGGTGATCCTTTCTTCATGACGTTTCGCGGCCCCATCCAGAACGCGGCGGGGCATACAAGCTTCGTGGCCGGCATCACGGGTGCGGGCGTGGATGAAACCAATCAGTTGGGCATTTGGTCAGAGGGTTCGGGGACGCTGGAGCTGGTGGCGCGAACCGGCGATGTCGCGCCAGGCGTAAATGACGGAGCCGTGTTCTCGTTCTTTGGATTCATTCCGACGAACCCGATCAACATGAACGCGAATGGTGACATCGCATTTATGGGCGTGCTAAATGGAGAAAACGTCGACTCGTCGAACGTTTCGGGAATCTGGGCCCAAAAAGATGGCGAACTTCAACTGGTCATACGGGCCGGTGACGAAATCGAAGTGGCGCCTGGAGATATGCGCACCGTATCCTGGCCTAGCATTTTGAGTGGCTCCGGGAGAGAAGACGGGCGCGAGGTCGTGTTCAACGA
>JBMYUM010000412.1:0-3829 GCA_049605375.1 Phycisphaerae bacterium
GGCGGTCGGTGCCGCCGGGCGAACCGCTTTCGTCCGAGCCGGTACTCGGGCTCGACGATGCGGGGCCACTCGCATTGGTGGAGGACGCTTTCTGGTCTCTATCAAACGATCGCATTCTATGGGCTCAGCTTCGATGCACCAAGGCGCTACTTTTCGTTATAGGGCACGTGGGTTTTGCCTATGCGGCACTGGATGATATCGGACGGGCAGGCGTTTTGACGTGATAGCAGCCGATCGGGCCACATGAATTCCCGTTTACGGGCGCGATTGGCACGCACAAGACTCCTTTCATCAGAAGGTTCCGGCTTGAACAGCGAGACTTCGGCCGTCCGGATTCAGGTGTTGCGTCGCAAGCGTGCATGACGCATAATGTCTGCCCCCGGTGAAACAGGACCGAACGGTCGAGGGGCATGCAGGACAGGACAGTTGTCCACGATGTTTCTGCCCATGATGGTTCGTGCTGCTGAATCGGGTAATGGTTTTGACGGTTGGCGTCGGCTTCGGCGTTTCGTACCGATCAGAATCCCCAGGGGCCATGGCGCAGTTGGGAGCGCGTCTGCATGGCATGCAGAAGGTCACGAGTTCGAGTCTCGTTGGCTCCAGTTTTGAGTTGCCGCCGATGGCGGAAGACTCTCTCATCAATCAGGTCACCTCTGGTTTGCAAGTGATCTCTCGCCTGCGAACAAAGATCATGACATCCAATGGAAACCAGGTCGGCTGATGGGTAGGTCGGGCCCTGGCCCGACACTATTAGGTCTTACCAAGCAGGGTGCCATGCTTGGACAAGGTCCAAGCATGCTCGCCACGTGCGGCGAGCGACTCTCGCCGGTGTTCGTGATAGCAATCGAAATAATGGAACCGTTGCAACATGCTCAGACCCGCCAAGTCCGAGCATGGCAACCGATGTATGAATTCAGCAAACGCGGTAGGCCGGACCCTGCAAATGCAGGCCTATGTATCCAGGCCTACATATACAGACCTACGTATCCAGGTCCTGTGTATCGATGTCCAACGGTGCGTGCATGTGGTCGGCCGACTCCGGTGCCGAGAGCACCTTCGTAAAGCAATACGTCAGCAACGACACGACAGTTCCGATCGACGTAATCATGATGACCCAACCTGCAGTCGTCATATCGTTCCCCCTTCTTCAACTTCGCCGGACGCGTGCGCCGCTTCGATTTCATCCCATCGTTTGCCGGCCAACGCGATCATGACAATCAGGAACACCGTCACAATCAAGATCAACAACAGCGACAACTGTGCCACCGTGTTCTGCTTCATCGATTCGATGTAGCTTCCGGATGCGCTATAACACCACATGCCAAAGACGATCAACAGATATGGCGGCGAAATGTACTTGACGACGAATTTCCATATCTTGGGAATGCGCATCTCCGCCCCGCGCATCGCTTCGTCATAGCCGCGATCAACGCCAAACACCCACGCAAACAGAACGACCTCTACCGTAGCCAGAATATAGATGAAGAAAGTGCCGACCCAGAAGTCGATCGTATCCAGCGCGAGCATACCCTCGCTGAAGTAGATGATGAAACTCGTACCCATCAGTGTAATGAGCCCGAGAATCGTCACGGAAGCCTTACGCCCAATCCCCAACCCCTCTTCCAGGAAGGCGATCGCGGGTTGAAGCATGGACAACGAACTCGTGATGGCCGCAAGGAAGAGCATGAAGAACCAGAGGAAACCGAAGACCCAGCCATACTTCATGTACATGAAGACGCAGGGCAGCGTATTGAAACCAAGCCCGAACGTCCCCTGGTTCGCGCCCGCGGCACCAAGGAAGATGAACGCTGCCGGAATGGTAATCAGACCGCCCAGGCAGACTTCGAAGAACTCGTTCGTGGACGCCGCTGTGAGGCCTGACAACGCAACGTCATCGTTACGCTTCAGGTAGCTGGAGTAGTTGATGATGATCCCGAAACCGACCGACATGCTGAAGAAGATCTGCCCCGTTGCCGCCAGCCAGGTCTGTGGATTGAGCAGCTCGGCGTACCAGGGCCCATCCCCTTCCGCCTGAGGATTCCACATGAACCCCAGCCCGTTAAGCACGTTCTGCTCCGGGACCGCCTCATTGGGCGTCCCCAACGTCAGCACGCGAACAAGCACGATCACGGCACAGATCGCCATCACCGGCATGGCACGAACACAAAACGCCTCGATCCCCTTGGAGACGCCGCGGAAGATCAGGATGAAATTCAGAATGAAGGTGATGACGGTAAAGTAAAGCAGAGAACTTCCGCCACCCTCGAACAGCGCACCGTTCGAACCGATGCCGACGAATTCGCCGAAGAACTTCTGACTCTCTTCTGCGAACTTCGACTTGTCTTCGCCGAGATCGATGCCGCCCGTCAGAAAGTTGATGGCGTAACCGAGGCACCACGCTTCAATCAGCACGTAGTACATGTAGATGGAAATGGGAATCAGCAGGCCGAGCACACCGAAGTAGCGAGAGCCTTTGGACCGCCCCATGACGCCGAAGATCGCCGGCGCCGAGTGAAAGCCTGACCGACCGCCGAAGCGCCCCATGGCCCATTCGGACCACATGATGGGAATCGCCACCAACACCAGTGCGACAAAGTAGGGAATCATGAACGCGCCGCCGCCGTTCTGTGCCGCCTGCCCGGGGAATCGCAGGAAGTTCCCCAGTCCGACCGCAGAACCGGCCACCGCAAGGATCACGCCGATCCTTGACCCCCATTGTTCTTTCTGCTGAGACATGCCGTCGAAACTCCGTGAAATGGTATCTCATTCGACCCGGGGCGATCTTAACCGAATCAAAATGAGCCGCAATCTGCGACCAGGGGAGCCCCAATGGGGCGAATCGACGCCGTTGGAATCAACGCCGTTAATCCATTCCAAACTGAACCGTGTAGAGGTGATCTTCCCCAACCCGACGCGAGGTCACCGTTTGCGCATCCCTGGCACCGTCAAGCGTCGACCATCCGCGGCCCCCGACTGCCGATGGTGCCCTGGCTCCACCGATCAGCACCGGCGCAACGAAAATATGCGCCTCGTCGATCAGCTGCGCATCCATGAAAGATGCCGTCAGCTTGGCACCGCCTTCAAGAAGTACGTTGCACATACCGCGACCGGCCAGCTTCTTCAAACCGTCACGGACCGAGAGTCCGGTCCGCGTCGTTCGACACGCCACGACTTCGACACCGCGATCTCGGAGCTTCGCCGCATGCGCGCTCTCCGCGCGCTCAGGGGATGTAAAAATCAAGGTGGGAGAAGTCGCCGAAACGCTGGCAACGTGATCGCGTATCCTCGTTCGCAGTTGACCGTCCCAAACCACACGTGTCGCGTAGCGTCGGATCGGAACATCACGCGCGGTCAGGCGCGGATTGTCAGCCGCGACAGTTCCATACCCGACCATAACGGCATCAACTCGCGCGCGAATCTTGTGAACGAGCCGACGCGAAGCTTCCCCGGAGATCCAGGATGACGCACCGGTATGCGTCGCGATTTTGCCATCGATGCTCTGCGCCCACTTCGCTATCACATACGGACGACCATCCACAATCAGTCGCTTGAAAGGTCTGACGACAGTCTTCGCTTCCTCCTCCAACAGGCCGACCTGGGTCTCTATACCTGCCCGTTTCAAAATCGCCAGACCGCCGCCTGAAACTTTGTCATGCGGATCCAGACAGCCGATCACGACCTTACGAATACCAGCCTCGATAAGGGCATTCGTACAGGGCGGCGTCTTGCCATGATGACAGCAGGGTTCAAGGGTGACATAAGCAGTCGCACCTTTCGGATTTGCGCAGTGGCGAAGCGCGTCAATCTCGGCATGCGGACCACCATACTT
>JBMYUM010000413.1:0-3815 GCA_049605375.1 Phycisphaerae bacterium
ATGTTGTTCCAGGGCATTCCGAATGACTTGCGCCTGCCCTTCGATACTCGGCGCGGTGAAACCAACTTTCTTGCCACCATCGTTGTTGATTGCAGCAGCTTTGATTACTGCGTGGATCTCGTCGCCTTCGTCAAGAGCTGCCTTCAGAGGCTTCAACACCACAACACCCACACCCTGCGTGAACACGGTTCCACTCGCATGCGCATCGAACGCCCGGCGGCGATGGGCAGAACTGCCTAGACGCGCTGTATGTATATTGATTACAATAGATAGCGGCAGGTGCGCCAAAGAAACTCGCAGCTTTATCGTATGGGTGAAGTTTGTGGAACTCACAAGCAGCCGAGGGTGGCATGAAACAGCCGGTCCTCAGCAATCCGTGAATCCCGGACATCATGCCACGACGCGAGCAAAAGCCACGCCTCGGAGGCGCGGCATGCACCAGCATGGCAATGGAGGAGCCGGATTATGTTGGTCCTTTCGAGACAACGCGATGAAACCATCATGATCGGTGATGACGTCGAAATCACCGTCGTGGATATCCGAGGCGACAAGGTCAGACTCGGAATCACAGCACCACGAGAGATTCAGGTGCATCGCAAAGAAGTTTACGAGGCCATCAAACGCGAGAACGAGGAAGCCGCCAAGCTCGCGCCCAATGATGTGCCGGATCTCAAGAATGACTTGGATCAGTCGGAGGAGCCTCGCAAAGAGGCCCAGTAGACAAAGAGCCAAGACTCAACTGGTCGTGACGGACGGATCGTGAGCAGACCTGGTAAGGCGTAGGCTCGCGAGATCGGAACGAGCCAGGGTTGGCATGGTCGTGAAGCCCGACCGCGAAAAGCTTGCGGGTCGCAAGCATGACGAAGGATCGAGGATGATCCTCAGCCCAAAATGGGGCTGAGTGAAACCAAGCAAACACGAGAGTAATCAAGGAGGATTGCTCATGTCCAGAATCAATAGCAATGTGCCGTCGCTGATCGCACAGCGACACCTGCGAGTCTCACAGCAGGACCTCGGTGTCTCCCTGCAACGGTTGTCCAGCGGACTCCAGATCAACAGGGGGGCAGACAATCCTGCAGGCCTCATCGTCTCGGAGAGACTCCGTGCCGAGATCGCATCGGTTAACCAGGCCATTGATAACACAGCACGCGCTATCAACGTTATTGCAACCACGGAAGGTGCGCTTGATGAAGTCGCAGCCTTGCTTATCGACGTTCAGGCGCTCGTCGTCGAAGCCGCTAACACCGGTGCCTTCTCTGATGAAGAGATTGCCGCAAACCAGCTGCAGATCGATGACGCCATCAACTCCATTACCCGAATTGCCAACACGACCACATTCGCCGGCCGAAAACTGCTCAACGGTCAGCTGGACTATGTGCTCAGCGGTGTGAACACCGGGCAACTGGACGATGTCAAAGTCCAGGCCGCGAAGTTCGGCACCAATGCTTTCGTGCCGGTCGAAGTCAACCTGTCGGTTTCCGCACAACAGGCACAACTGGCATACCCGTCGCAATTCATCACGGGCAGCGCCACCACCGTCAGCCTGACCGGGCCGGACGGAATTGTGTCGCTGACGTTCCCGGCCAGTGCCTCCAGCGTGGAAATCGTTAACGCAATCAACAGCCGTGAAGATGACACCGGGGTCTTTGCCGTTCCAAGTGGAACCAGCGGCCAGAGCGGTCTGCGCATTCTCACCAGGGAATACGGCAGCCGCGCGACCGTCAGTGTTCAGGCGTTTAACCCGCCTCCAGAATTTATCGTGCAGGATCGCGGGGGTTCGCAGGTCACCGATACGCAGGGACGCGACGCCGAGGCGACGATCAACGGTGTTTCGACCAATGCGGATGGCTTGAAACTGGCTGTTCAGACCGCAAACCTCTCAGTTCAAACGACACTTGATGAGAGTTTCGGTGGCGGCTCCATTGCCCTCGGAACGTCAAGCTTCGCCATCAAGGGCGGCGGTGCTCTGTTCCAGCTTGGACCACGCGTCACACCCAACCTTCAGGAGAACATCGGCGTCACCAATATGCAGGCCAACCGCCTGGGGAACGCCATTGTCGGATACCTGTCTGAATTGCAGGACGGACAACGCTTCGCGCTCAACACCGGGAACTTCATCGAAGCCCAGAAGGTCGTGGATGAAGTCATTACGCAGGTGTCGGTGCTGCGAGGTCGACTCGGTGCCTTTGAGCGAAACGCGCTCCAGACGAACGTGAATCAGCTCCAGATCACGGCTGAGAACCTGACTTCATCGCAGGCGGTCATTCGTGATACGGACTTCGCTGAAGAAACGTCCGAGCTGACAAGGGCCCAGATTCTGACCCAGGCCGGCAACAGTATTCTGGCGATCGCAAACGCACAGTCGCAGAACGTACTGACGCTGCTCGGAGGATAAGCCGGCGTAACGAGCGGATAACACGCGCATAACGTGTTGGTGCAGCGGGTGCCGATTGGCGGACTCCACTGTGCGGGCGGAATGATGTGTGCATATTCTGCCGCGCGACACGTTGACTGCGTTCGCGCGCGTTTGGCTGTCGTTGAGTTCCGCGCTCGTGCGTCCTGGGGCAAACAGGATATCGTTCGCGGTATGGTGTGGAATCGGGTAAGCTGGCTGCTTACGGGGATGTACGCAACGCGAAACGCATCCATTTCATGGCTGATCCAGCGAGTTGATGTTGCAGAGAGTCGATGTCGATGTCAGGCCCGTCACAACCAGGCCCGCCATGCGACGTCACACTTCGCGTCGTAGGAAAGGATCACCCTGATCGATTACGAGCACTTCACTTTGTGCTCGGTAGTACTTGGCTGGACTCGGGTGAACCCGAGTCTCAGGTTCAGGAACTACTTGAATCCGAGCGACGACGGTTGCTCGATTTGTCGATTCTGGTGGCAGCCTATCGAGAGCAGACATTCCTGACCGCGTCACTTGTTGCCGAATCGCAAGGCAAGGCCGGGCTTGCGCTCTATGGCAATCGTGAGGCCGTCGCGCAGTCCACGCCAGAATCATCTGCCGTCCTCTCTCACGCACGTGTCCTTGCGATGCAGCGTGGCACGACGTTGATTCAAGTCATGTGTGAGGCTGATGATCCTCTCGCCAGAGATGTGATTAAACAAGCTGGCTTCTCCTATCTCACGACCTTGCATTACCTTGTCGACGTTCTTGATATCAAGAAGCTTGAAGACCCGCCCGATGTATCACCCGGTTCCGACATTTCCTGGTTGACCTTTAAGCCTCAGTATGAAAATCTCTTCTGTGAAGCACTGGAACTGACCTATCAGCAAAGCCTTGATTGCCCGGAGTTGACCGGCCTGCGTCGAACAAGTGACGTTCTCAAGACACACGGCGCCCGCATCAACTTTGACCCCGCACTGTGGTATCTGATTCGTTCAAACGAACAGACGGCAGGTGTCATGTTGTTGAACCGCGTCGGCCCGCCGCTGGGATTGGAAATTGTCTATCTTGGTGTCGTCGAGACCTACCGCGGTCAGGGCATCGCGAATGTGCTTATGTGGCAGGCTCGCCGCGTTGCGCAGCGGTTAGGTGCACGCTTCATTACGCTTGCTGTCGATCGTCGAAACCACTTTGCAAGGCGTATGTATGAGCGTTGGTTGTACCGTGAATCGATGCAACGCGACGCATTCATCGCAACTTCTTCAAATGAAACATTTTTTATACCCTCCGTTGCCCATTGTAAAGTCCTATTAATTTTATCAACATTAAATTTGGCTGAAAAAAATGTGAATACAATTATGCCTGGTTTTACTCATTTAAAAAATGCACAAGCTTTATCATTTGGTCATTATTTAATGGCATA
>JBMYUM010000414.1:0-3803 GCA_049605375.1 Phycisphaerae bacterium
CGGGGATTCCTGTATTGCCGGCAAGATGCCCAAGTCGGGCTATGCGGCCAATACCCAGGCCAAGGTGTGTGCCGCGGCCGTGGTGGCGGACCTGCGCGGTAGCGCTGTGGGCGTGCCCGCCTATACCAATACCTGCTACAGCGTGTTGAGCCCGGACTACGGCATTTCGGTGGCTGCAGTGTACCAACTTGGCAAAGACGGCAAGATTGCCCACGTCAATGTTGGCGCCAAGCCGAACATCGACACCCTGCTGGCCGGTCAGCTTGATGCTCTCATCAAGAAGGCAGGTAGCTAAGACCAAATGCGGCTGACAAACCTGTCAGTCAGATAAACGACAAGGGCTCCGCATTCCATAAGCGAATGACGGAGCCCTTTTTTTGTCCCGGTATTGAAATGTCTGGACTACCAATCAACCCCGACGTTTAGGGCTGACGATAGATCTGCGGTCGTTCGTCGATTTTCTTGTAACCCGGCCTTTCCGCAACGTTGACCAGATCAGCTGCGATACCCGCGACAAAGTCAATCACACGGGCCGTCCCCTTCCAGTTGATCTTCTCTGTATCGTCTTCCGGCTGATGATAGTCTTCGTGAATACCGGTGAAGAAAAACATCGCAGGAACGCCCGCATTATAAAATGGCGCATGGTCACTTGGTGCTTGAGCGCTGGGTTCCTTCTTGACATTGATGCCCAGTCGATTGGCATTGGCTGTGACCATACCGTCGAAGCCACTTCCCGTCCCCGTGCCATAGGCCGCTAGAACGCTGTCGAGCTTCGCATCGTCGAAACGGCCGATCATGTCCATGTTCAACATGGCGATCACGTCCTTGGTTGGAACAGGCGTATTCTCAACGAAGTGACGACTCCCACGAAGGCCGATTTCCTCAGCGGAAAAGGCGATGAACAGCGCACTGCGATTTCGGCGTTTCATGTCGGCAAGTTTGCGAGCGACTTCGATGATCCCGGCGGTTCCAGACGCGTTGTCATCGGCCCCGTTGTAGATTTCACCGCGTGCCACGCCAAGGTGGTCATAGTGCCCGCCGATGACCACGTACTCGTCGCGATCAGGCCCCTTCCCTGGCAGAATGCCGACAACATTACGAACAGGAACACGCTTGCGTTCGAAGACCATATTGCCCTTGACACGCATATCCGGGATCGCAGCATTCTGATCGGTCTTGCCGGCGTCAAGTTGCTCTTGAAGACTCGTCAGGTTCGGCATCGCCGCTCGACTCAACCACTCATCGGCGACGGCCCGTTTCATGTGAATCGCGGGTATGGCACTGGCTCGGCCTCCCAGGCGAAACGGGCTCAATTCGTCGGGGTCGCCTTCCGTTGATCGATTGACGATGATCGCAGCAACAGCACCGGCATCGGCCGCTCGACGGACCTTCGCAGCAAAGAACGCATTCCGAGAGTACCGCCCTTCGACCCAGTCCTCAGGTTCCCGACGCAGCATCAGCGCAACTTTGCCCTCAACATCGACGTTCGCAAAATCGTCGTATTCGCGTTCTTCGCTGATTATTCCATAGCCAACAAAGACAACTTCGCCTTCGAATTCCCCCTCGGCGGAAATACCAAGCGGCTGAAAATCCTCATCCACGCGCAGTACGTCACGTCCGGTGCAGGAGAGTGTCGTATCCCCACCAACCTCTCCGCCACGTGGCGTATCAAATTCCTGAAGGTAGCTGCCGTTGCTTCCAGCGGGTTGGACACCCATGGCCGCGAAATGGCCGGCGATATAGCCTGCAGCGACATCCACACCATCACTTCCCGTACCGCGTCCACCGAGATCATCATGGGCCAGGAAAGAGATATGAGCTTTGACATTTTCGATCGAAATGGACGGATCGACGCGCTGACCGGAAGGCGTGGTGCAGGAAGTGGCCATGACGGCCAGTCCGCCCAGCATGCCGCTGACCAGCATAGGCGAAGCGAGCTTGGAACCGTGATCTATCTTCAATGGATGCTCCTTACGAATTCATTGTTTGATGGAATCGAGACCGCCCTGGTCCACGTGAGGGATGGAGCATAGTCGAACCAGGGAACATTGACTATCAAGTGAAGTGTGTGAGCACTTGATCGAGCGGCAAGCCGCATGTAAGGAGTTGTCAGACACGCGTGGTCAGCAAACGACAGGAGTGTACCCAGGTGGCTTACTCGCGTTTGTCATTCAAAGCCCAATCGTAATCGAGCCACGCAATCTTCGGATTCCCCTTCTTCAACGTCTCTGCCAGCGCCTTGGAGTAACGCGACGCGAAGGCGATCGGCCCACCGAGGTGATCGAAATCACTGCCGTACCATTCATACAGCTTGGTTAGATACACCGTCTGTGCGCCCGCCTTGTACCGAAACCAGGTGTCGTGCGTATGAACGTACCGCGACTGATCTTCCAATTGCTCTTCGAGTCGGTCTCCCGCATAAGCTTCATGACGAAGTTTAGGGCAGCCCACAGCAGCACAAACCAATGCGAAGTGAATGCGAGGTTCCTTGAACTGCTTGCGGATCCCCTGATGCTCAAGTGCATCAAGACTCCACATCTTTCCTGCGAAACGCCAACGCTCATGCTTCCATCGCTTCCCTTCCGGGATGTTCATGATCGACTGGATCGGATAGTGGTCGAGAATCAGCCGCAACGTAAACGCGTTATAGGCATTGATCATGGTTGCCAACTGTTCAGGTTTCGACATCGCATTGAGATCAACAGTGGCCAGGGACTGAATATATGAATCGAGCAGGCCCGCCTCCCCCTGCAGGGCGGAATAATTGACCCGACCCTCGGTATCCACGTGCGTTCGAAGCAACTGATCAAAGGTGCGATGATCAAGCGCTTGCGCACCGGCCTGCGCCGTGGCCATACCAGTGCCCGCCAATACCGACACCATGCCGTAGACAATCACAGCAGGATTGACGTACGAACGCTCCGTGGCATGCGGACCGCGTTTCCACGTCATTTGTCTGAAGAAGAGATTCATCGCACAATTCTCCTTACCCAGATCATGTTGCCGACCAGTTGTCACCGGCGTCGACCAGGCACTGCCGGGCAGCCCACTCGTGCACAACTGTTGAGGTCAATTCACGTATGCTCTTGAACGCTTGAACAGAATCGGCGGGAGATTTATTGCATGGCCGTCAGGAAAATGCATCAGGATGAACATGGCACGCCGGCTATCCGTCGGATTAAACCGTCATTCGGACGAGAAGAGCGTGCCCTGTTCCGTCTGCGGTAGTGAGGGGAACCCAAGATGCTGGCGAGCCTTGTCGGTGACCGCCCGCCCCTGACGTGTCCGGATGGCAAAGCCCAACTGCAGAAGGTAGGGCTCCACCATGTCTTCCAGCGTATCACGCTCTTGCCCCATGGTTGCCGCCAACGCCTCAATCCCGGCCGGACCACCCTGATAAATCTCGATCAGCGTCTTGAGATAGGATCGGTCGAGCGCATCGAGCCCAAGTTCATCAATCTGCTGGATGTCCAGCGCGTCTTGCGCAAGTTGTTCAGTGACCACCCCATTGCCACGAACTTCCGCGTAATCCCGGACTCTTTTCAAGAGGCGGTTGGCGACTCGTGGCGTGCCTCGACTGCGGCACGCAATCAACTCCAAGCCTGGTTGCTCATACTGAAGTTCCAGTTTCGTTGACGACAATTCGAGAATTGTCAGCAATTCGTCGGTGGAATAGAACTCGAAATGGTAGTCGTGACCGAAGCGATCACGAAATGCCCCGCTGAGCATGCCAGCGCGAGTCGTTGCGCCGATCAATGTGAATCGCTTCAGCGCGAAATTGACAACCCGTCCACCTAATCCGC
>JBMYUM010000415.1:0-3800 GCA_049605375.1 Phycisphaerae bacterium
CGAGTGTGACCGTCGCTGTCGACGACACCAACGCAAACCACATCTATGTCGCCTATTCGACATCGACGAATGCCGGCGTGAACGAGAACGTCCAGGTCATCGACTCGATCGACGGTGGTTCAACGTGGGGCACGCCGGTCACCGTCAACGGCGGTGGAAACGGTCGCCGCTTCATGTCGTGGGTTTGCTCAACGGGTGGACTGGCTGTGGTGTCATGGTTTGACACTCGTAATGCTTCGGCCGGCCAGACCGACCTTACGGACTATTACTGTGCCACCGTGTCTCCGGACACGGACGGCAATCTTGTCGCGATGAACGAGCAGCGACTCTCACCGGTTTCTGACCCGCTTTGCAACTCGGGTTGGCCTTGTGCACCGCGAGCCGCAGGTGACTCCGAATCCTGCCCGAATCAGCCACAGCTTGCCGGTGTTTGCACCGACACGATGGGGAACGGGACGGGCGTACGTTGCGACTTCTCCGATTGCGGTGGCGCCAATATGGGCGTCGGCGCCGGCTGCCAGTGCAATATCGCTGCCGGCGAAACCTGCAACACCGGTGGTGGTTGCCCCAAGTATGGTGATTACAACGGTAACTACTGTGAAGCCGGTAACGTCTACAACGCATGGGCATCGGGCACCGCGGCCAATGGCACCCCGTCACCCAACAACGTTGACGTCTACTATGCGATGAAGACGGTGAACAACTTGCCGCCGGTCGCACAGTGCAAGGCGTTTGAGGACGTTGCGGATGATAACTGTTGTATCGACGTCTCCGTTGATGACATCAACGACGGTTCGTTCGATCCGAACGGTCCAGCCGACATCGATACGATCTGCATCACGGCGATTGATGGCCAGGATGTGGGTTGCGAGCAGACTGTCGAAGTTTGTGACGACGGCAGCTTTAACACGCACGCCGTGACGTTAACCATCACTGACATGGCCGGCGCAAGCGATTCTTGCGACGCTGACGTGGATGTGATTGACGAAACGCCGGTCGACGTAAGCATTCAGATTCTGAATGCCGAGCCGATCGAAGTCGATGAGAATTGCGAAGTCGTGATCGAATGGCGTGCAGAAATCACGGACAACTGCTGCGTCAATCACGACTCATTCAGTCTTGAGGCGATCATCAACGGCGCCGACATCGGGCCGATCACCTATGACACGCCACAGGTGCTGGTCAACAGCGCGATCCGCACAGGACGTTTCACGGTATCGAACCTCGTCCGGTGCCCAGCTATCGTCACGCTTCAAGTGAAGTCTGATGACTGCGCCGCCAACGGCGAGCAGACAACGCAGGTCTCGGGGCAGATCTTTGACGCCATGGCGCCTGAAGTCACCTGTCCGGAAGACATCGTTCTCGATCGCGGCGACAAGCTGTGTAATGACGACGTACAGGACTGGCTCGATTCGTTCACGGCGACCGACAATTGCTCGACCCTGCCGACGATTCAGGAACGCACACCATTCCTGGCGCTCGACATCCCTGATCTCGGAGAAGTCAGTGACACGATTAACGTAACGACGTCCGAGACGATTGATGAGGTCGCCGTTGATCTCTGGATCACTCATGACTTCGTCGGTGATCTTCAGGTGGAACTGTCGCATGGCGGAACAACGGTCACATTGGTCGATGGTCCGCTTGCCGGCGGCTGCCAGCTCGACAACTTCGTCGGCATCGTTCTTTCCGACGCAGGCTCAGAGGCTATCGACTTCACCTGCGATTTCGATGCCACCTCGCCGCCGATCTACCGCCCGAGCACGCTGCTGTCGCAGTTCGACGGCCTGGACTCAGCCGGCGATTGGACGATCACAGTCCGCGACACCGGCAACGGTGGAACCGGTCGATTTGATGTCTGGGGCATTCGCATCAACGGTCAGCTGATCCTGACCAACAATGCGCCGCCTTGCGGCTTCCCGGCAGACAGCACGACAACCGTCACGTTCAGCGCAGTCGACATCTGCAACAACATCGAAACGTGCACGGCCGACATCACCATCAACCCGACGCAACGCGTCGACTCGTCACGTAAGGGTAGTCTCCTTGTCTTCCCGAACGTTGACGTGAAGTGGGATCAGTCGACAGGCTCGACGGTTCTGGTTCAGGATACGATCCTGAGCGTCACGAACGACTACACGGAAGACGTGGATGTCCACTTCCTGTTCGTCAACGGTGATGATGAGCTTGATGCCGTTCTGGCGGGTGATCCGCCGATGGTGGTTGAGCGTGCTCACCCAGGTTGGAACAAGCAGAACTGGACGACCACCCTCACGCAGAATCAGACCAAGTACTTCTCGGTCATGAATGGCCAGTCAGGTGGCGCTCCCGGCTTCCGCGGCCTGGACAACGGACCGGAAGGACCGGGTCGTCCTGACTTTGAGGGCAGCGGTCTGACACGAACCCTGCGTGGTTACGTGCTCGCATGGGCCGTCGATCTGCAGGGACGCGAGATCACCTGGAACCACCTCTCGGGTGTGGCAACCATCGTTGATTACGCGAACCTGGACGCGTGGGAGTACCAGCCGTACGCCTACTCAACCGATTGCACGGATATGGGCGAGCAGCCGCTTGATTGCACGCTCGTCGACGATAACGGCACGTGCTGCACGGCCGAAGCGATTCCGGGGCAGCTTGACCTCGATGGCTTCCAGTATGCCGTCAGCTTCAACCACCTGATCCTGGACTTCTTCGGATCGGGTGCTGTTCCGTTTGGTGCGAACGGCGTCTCGGCGATGATCGAGACTGACCTCTCGCTGCTCCCGATGATTCAGGACCTTCGTCAGAACAACAACGGACCGATTTCGACGAAGGCAACCTTCGACATCTGGAACCAGAACGAGGACTTCCGTTCGGGTACCCATCGATGCCTCTACTGTTGGGACCAGTTCCTGCTCAGCAACACCACGTCGTTGAGTAACAACTTCCTGGTGACCCAGCTTGGTACGGACAAGGGTAAGGCTCGTATCATCGGTGAATTCAGTGACGTCTGCGAAGCAGGTTTCTGCTGCGAACGTGGCGATGACGATTGCATTGATGAATACGAGTTTGCGAACCCGGGCATCAAGGTTCCGATCTGCAGCGAAAGTGCGCCGCTGCTCGGCGTTGCCGTGAAGCTGATCGGCTACAGTGGTGCCGCGACAGGTGTCGGATCGGGCGGTTCGGAACTGCGTGGTGGCGGTCGTGACATCACGGGTCAGATTCTTGCTGATCTCCCGAGTGAACCGCTTCCTGCCAACAATACGCAGGACAATGTGAATGAGCGTCCGCGTAACGGAAACCTTGGCGGATCAAACCGCTAAGACGCGCAACGTCATCTGACGCATAACGAAGGCCACGAGAGCTCGGTATACCGAACTTTCGTGGCCTTTTCTCTTTCCACCCATCACTACGCTCCTGCCATCCGAACCATGCCACCGGCCACTCCTTTCGCGATCAAGGCAACAACGCCCCTCAGAATCCCCCTCAGAATCGATGCAAGAGGTTGTCAGGCTCCGGCCCGTTCAGCTTGACGAGTGGCAATCTTTGTCGTGCAATCCGGGTTGAGGTTTTGAGCGTGAACATTAACTGTCCATCTTGTGCTGCCGATCTCGGGGATACCGCCAAGTATGCCCACATGGTCGTCTGCGCGTATTGCAACGCCGCGATCGTTGTCGACAAAGAGACAGCATCGCTTTGCGGCAAGATGGCCGCACTTGCACCGCCCACGGGTCCCCTTGCGATCGGCGTCACGGGGAAAGTCAAAGGACGCCACTTCGAGGTGATCGGTCGCGTTCGTTATGGCTACGAACACGGCTTCT
>JBMYUM010000416.1:0-3793 GCA_049605375.1 Phycisphaerae bacterium
TTCATGGCATCCCCGAGGCGATTCCCGCCGTTATCGCCGCTCGAAAAACCATGGACGAGTATTTTGGTGAACTGATCGAATGGCGAAACGAAGCGGACCATTTTTCTGCGCGACTGCAACAACCCCCACCCCTGGCCAACGAATTGTCAGACGCGTTACTCAACGTATCCGCTCCTCTCGAGAGATTTCTTCAATCGCAGGATAATGAAGACGAATTCAAGGACGTTGAAGCGTTCGCCAAACGATGCCGCTCACTGGCGAGCGATATTCAGATCTGGCATCAACAGGCGTCCGAAGCAACCGTTTACTGGCTGGATGTCAGCTTCGGGCGAACAACGAGGCTCACCCTCAACGCCCGCCCCGTCGACGTCGGGCCACACCTCAAGAGCCACCTGTTCGACAAAACAGAGAGCGTGGTAATGACTTCGGCAACCATGAAGCACGGTCAGTCCTTCAAGTTCATGACGCAGCGACTGGGGCTCGAAAAGTGCCAGAGCCTGGCACTTGGATCACCTTTCGATTACAAGGCCAACCTCACTGTTTACATTGAGAAGGATATGCCACCCCCTTCGGATCTTGCAGGCCACTTCCAGGGTTGCACGGACGCGATTAAGAACTACACGCGAATGACCGATGGACATGCGTTCGTGCTGTTTACCAGCTATAGCATGATGCAACGCATGGCCGAGGTTCTGCAAACACACTTCGATATGCAGGACATGCCACTTCTGGTTCAAGGGAGAGACTTGACGCGCAGCCAAATGCTCGATGCCTTCAAACAGACACCGCGCAGCGTTCTCTTCGGCACCGACTCTTTCTGGGCCGGTGTCGATGTGCCCGGTCCGGCATTGACCAATGTCATGGTGACCAAGCTCCCGTTTGCCGTCCCGAACAATCCCCTTGTCGAAGCAAAGATTGAGCGAATTCGCGAAAAAGGTGGGAACCCCTTCTTTGACTACCAACTTCCGGAAGCCATTCTCAAGTTCCGCCAGGGTGTCGGGCGTCTGATTCGTACACAGAAAGATCGAGGAATCGTGGTCATCCTCGATTCACGCATTCTGCAAAAGGCCTACGGCAAACGTTTCCTGAATGCACTACCGGAATGCGACATTCAGATCGTTTAACGCACCGCCGTGCGCCGCACTGCATGTAGCAACCGATGCGCACGCTTCCCCTCGATATGCTCGACATGACCGTCAGCAAACCCGAATACCGCGCCACCGTTCCGCAACTCCGGCTCGGCGATGACCACCACTTTGTCAGCGTCCGACGCTAACGGCCACTCATCAGGAACAACGTAGAGGTAGAAATCTCGCTGGCACACCTCTCCATCCGGGACATCTGCGTAGGGACTACAGTACGAACGCTCCACAACGATCGGCCCCAGTTCCTGCAATGTTGATGGCGGTTGATTGTTGTGTTGCCCTGCATACACGAATACCCCCATCAGCAGACTTCGAACATTGCTCATGGAAACCACACGTTGCGCCTTCTCCCGCGCCTGCCCCAGTAGAGGCAGCACGAGATCCGCGAAGAGGCGTTCAGGCACAAGAGCCGTTTCAGGGCTCGCATCGAGAGTCAACAACAACTGTCTTTCCCTCCCGACAAGCCTTGCACGCGCGGACGTGATCCCGGAAAGGAAGGGGGCAAGATCGCGCCCGTATCCCGCGCGATTCGCCGCTCGCGTTAACCAGTCCGTGTCCCATTCAACGGTCAGACCGGGTACGACTTCTGCCTTTGCCGAGGCATTCGTTTCTCCGGAAGCATCGGCATCTTCCGATTTCGCATCGACCTCCTCCGGCTCATTCACCGCCTCATCTAACGCCATCAACAACGACGACGGCCGATTAGCCACCAGCAAGACATCGTCCGATCGAACAAAACACACCCGATCAGACGCACGATCGGCGCATTGAACGACATACCCACCTTGGTCCACACTGATCAGATCAAGATCAAAAGAGCTGCGCAGGTCTGATACATCCTGATCCCATCGCAACGGATCGCGCAATCCGAACGTTCCAGCCCAGTCGCCGTCATTGGAGAACTCAAGCACGAAATCACCAGCGAAGTTCGCAAACCAGCCCATGGGCGCGACACCGGTATCTCGTTCAAACGTCAGAACATCTTCCCAGAACTCCACGCTGACCTCCGGTGCATACGCACCCACTCGTGCCATCATCGCGCGGATCCAGGATTCGCCGCCCTTTGTCGATCCAGAGATACGCAGGGAGCCACCCTCTCCCATTGGCGCGAACACACGAGAGCTGGGCTGACTGGACGAAAGTACATCGACAATTTCATGCGCAGCATCGAAACCAACGTTGAGTCGATACGTACCAGGACGATCGGTGTAGGCAGCAGCCACGTGCGCGATGCGATCTGCGCCGACCAGCGTCACCCATTCGTCAGCTTCCTCCAACTGCCCGAGCCCCAGCGGCAACAACTGCGTGACATCCACGTAGAAGATCATGCGCGGCTCAGCCGCCTGCATAGCACCATCAGAGTTCCAAAGTCCACGATACCAGGCCGCTGTCGTCATCGGGCGTTCCACGGCCTCATGCAGTCCAGCTTTTCGTGGTGGACCCATGATCGAACGGAAATGGACGCGATTCGCTTCAATACGCCCTTCAAATACGAGATTCAATGGACCAACAACCGTGAGACGCAAGCTGTCGGCGCGCTTGTCCAATCTGAGGGTCGCGAGCGAAGGCACCGCGCGATTGACGGTATCAATCACCTGCTCAAAACGACGAAGATAGGCATCGGTGTCACGCTCGGGCACGTTCCAGGCAACGTCCCAGGACCACGTCCACGGACGAAGAGGTTCGCCACCAATGCTGATCAGCAACGCCCCATCGACAAGTGCCAACGCATCGAGCAGCAAAGCCGCGCCGCAGTCCTCTCGGCGATCAGCGCAAACGGTTTCCGCCATCGAACGCAAACCGGAGAGATCATCCAGATACAACGCCGCCCAGGCATCCGATGGTGCCAGCATCAGGTTCGAAACGATCGGTGCAGCGCCTGCCTTTGGTCCAGACGCCAGTGCTCCCACGGGTAATACGTTCGTTGCAACAACGGCGAGGGAAACAGAAAAGAGTACGCATCGTGGTCGCATGCTATCGCTCCTGCGGCTCGAACTTCGATGGATTTTCCGGTGGATAGACAAGCACGATATCCCCTTCCGGACGATGCCGTTGCCCATCATTCAATGGACGCCCACGATCATCAGCCAAGTCACGGCCAAGACTGTAGATCGTCCACCCCGCGCTGTCGGGCAAATAGCGAATGGACGTTTCTGAGAATGGATCCGCAAACAGATCAACCGCCGACTCGCCATCGTCCAGCAACTCACTTAACGCCGCCGGCCAGCGCCCATCGTTCTGCGCCATGTGCATCCGAATCCGTAATGCTGCACGAAGAAGCGTGAACCGCGCTCGAGCTTCCTCACCGATTTCGGTCGCACGCATCAGCGACGGCAACAAGATCCGAGACAAAACATCCCAATGCGGGATTTCGTTTTCCATGAAGTGAGAGAGATCGTGATCTCGCTCTGCAAAAACGACAGGACCATCGTCGTGCCGTTGCAAACAGCGGTCATAATAGGTGTCCATGTGTCGTTTAATGGTTCGATCCGGAAAGAAGAGCCGACTGCATCGCTGCACAAGCCGATCCCAGCCATCTTGTGGAACATGGCTCATCGCAGAGTTGAGCATGTTCTCGTTGCTCTTTGGCCCGGCAACGACACTGATGTTGATTCCTCCCAACCATCGCTGCGGGTAGGCGCTGACTT
>JBMYUM010000417.1:0-3788 GCA_049605375.1 Phycisphaerae bacterium
AGACGTTGAGCGACGCAATTCTGGCACACGGTGGTGAGGGGCAGGCATCACGCGATGCGTTTGCGGCTCTTTCAGACAGTGAGCAGGAAGATGTTATTGAGTTCATGCTCTCGTTGGGTGGGCGTGATCAATTCAGCGTTGGTCTTGTTCCCCCGAATACTCCCATTGCGGACGTTGGTACGTTTGGTGGTCCGACACGTGCGTTGGATTCGGATGAGTCGGCGCAGTTCCTTCGCGGGCGAACGTTGTATGACACGGAGTTCGGTCACGCGACGGGTGCGGGTGGCCTCGAAGGTATGGACGGCGGGATTCGATTCAATGGTGACAGTTGCCGTGCATGTCATTTCCAGCCGGTTCTGGGTGGTGCCGGCCCGCGTGATGTGAATGTCATCCGTCATGGCATGGTGACAGAGGATGGCACTTTTGTGAACCCACTGGAGACGCCGAACTCGATTCTCCATAGTCAGTCGCGCGTTGAGTCACCGATTCCGATGCCCGAAGGAGATACGACGTTCCTGGGTCATCGTCAGACGCCGCATACGTTGGGGCTTGGTCTGATTGGCGCTATTCCTGACGAGACGATCATGGCCAATGCCGATCCGGATGACCTTGATGGCGATGGTATCAGCGGTCGTGCTCACGTTCTTTCGGACGGTCGGCTCGGCAAATATGGTTGGAAGGCTGATGTTCCAAGCATCGCGGAGTTTGTGCGTGATGCCATGGCGGCAGAGATCGGCTTGACGGTTGAGGCTCAGGATGGTTTGACGTTTGGCATTACGGTGGACAACGACGGTGTTGCCGATCCGGAGTTGCTTGCATCTGAAGCGGAGGATCTCGCATTCTTTCTTGAGATGCTTGGTGGTCCGCCACGGCAGGCGGCGATCGACGAAGCTGCGGCCGCGGACGGCGAGGCGTTGTTCGAATCGGTCGGTTGTGCGTCTTGCCATATTCCCGTCCTGACGGGCTCAGCCGGTGATGCGGCCTTGTATTCCGACTTGCTTCTTCACGAGATTCTCCCGGAGGGGCAGGTCAGCGCGACCAGCGATCAAGCGACGGAGCGTGAGTTCCGAACGGCTCCGCTATGGGGCTTGAGTCAAACAGCACCGTATATGCACTCGGGATTGGCGGACACGATTGAGGAGGCCATTCTTCTTCACGACGGTGAGGCGGTTGGTGTTCGTGATGCCTTTGAGGCGTTGTCTGATGAGGACAAGGCCAACTTGCTGGCGTTTCTCGATACGTTGTGATCTTTGATTGAAAGTGCTTTGCCCGGCAGGGGCATGCACGAGATGATCTTAAGATGGATCATTGTCGGGCCAGGGTCCGATGTACCGTTTGAGAAGCAAGTTTAGGTTCATGCCCGCGCCCGCCTTCGGCGGGACTTGGGCATGGCACCCGCGTTCGAGCATGGCACCCGTGAGATGATCTTAAGACAGATCATTGTCGGGCCAGGGCCCGATGTACCGTTTGGGAAGTAGGTTGAGGTTCATGCCCGCGCCCGCCTACGGCGGGACTTGGGCATGGCACCCGTGTTTTGGCATGGCACCCGGGTTCGAGTAAGCATCCTTTCTTCAAGCAGGCACCCTTCGTTCAAGCAAGCACATCCTTTTTAGGGTTGGGTAATGCATGCTTACGCCCACCTTCGTTGGTCGGTAAGCATGGCACACATGTTCAAGCATGGCACCCGTGTTCGGGCATGGCACCCGAGCGAAGAGGGGCACATCAAGAAAGGGGGTCAAATCAACAAAGAGGGCCGGATCAAGGAATGGGGGCACATCAAGGAAGTGGGGCACATCAAGGCAGTTCTCTACTGAACCACGATTCGTAGGCATCGGCGCCGTTGAGGAGGTCGATGAGGCGGAGCAGGTCTTCCGGTTCGAGTTGTCCGTTCCGGTTCATGTCATATTTTTCGGGTGTCGGTGGGGCGGGGCCATCAAGCCAGTCTATCAGTTGTCGAATATCGTTGCCGTCCGATGTCCGGTCACCGTTTGTGTCGCCTGGCAGGAAGCCGAGCCGGACCGATGCCGGTCCGTCGGTCAAGGTGATCGTGGTCCAACTACCCGGCGGAATGGCTTCTGCGAGTGAGAGGATGACGGTGTCGAAGAACGCGAAGATGCCGACGACGGGCGGTGCGGTCGCGTTGGTGGATTCCGTTATGAATGAACTCGGGCTAACGCCAGCGAGGGCCGGGCATGACTCCAATGTACTGAGGTCGACGGATCTCCATCCTGCGGTCATTGTACCTGCCGGTTCTGAGGGCTGTCGCGCATCGACTGCCTCATGCGGGGGGTCGCTGAAGAGTATGCATGCTTCGCATTCATCCGGAACCCCGTTGTTATCGATGTCTTCGCTCTTTCCCGATTGGATGTCTTCGGCATCCGGTGTGCCATTCAGTTGACAGTCTTCGTAGACCTCCTCGACTGTGATTGTCCCGATTGGCCGACTTCCGCGGATGCCTCCAACACGAATGGTCAGGAGCTGGTCTACGTTGGAGGCGGCGGGCAGTTCGAAGTTGGTGCTGCAATCATCTGCTTCGATCAGGCTGCATTTTATCCGTGATAATGGCGTATCGTTGAATATCTGCGTCAAGTATGCAACGACGGCGGTTTCGGTGTCGGTACAGATCTGAATTCGTGTGCCTTGGAAAGCCGGTTGGATGTAGTAGTAGAACAGGTCTGCTTCGACGGATTCCACGAACGGTGAGATCGGTGACGTCAGGCAATTTTCGCGTGGGCAGTTGTACGTTGCTTGCGTGGTATCGAACTCGATCAATTGACGGGGCTGCAACTCGATGAAGGCTCCTTCCGGCGTGTCGTTGGGCGGGGATTGCACGGGCGGGAGCGGGCTGGGGTATTCAAAGTACATTCTAAACAGTGAAGGCCGTGCGGTATTTCGTTGTGCGTACTGGAGGTAATAGTCGCGGCCAACCTCGAGCCCATGGAGGTTGAGTTCGGCGGGTTGTCCGATTTCGCCGGTGTTGCATTGCAAGGTGAAATCGTCGTCGCATTCATTGGTGCCGGAATCGCCAAGGTGTACCTGCAGGATGGCCATCGCTTCGGCATCATCTTCGGTATGAGGGACGGCTGTGATGCGGACGGACTCTGCGGTTGGCTGGAACCGGATGTACCGTGTGGCGCCGAGTTGCCCGGGCTCCAGGCAGCAGAAGGCACGGTAAGGTGCCTGCTGTGAATCGGTGCTGACAAGTCGGAAGGGGGTATCACATACCCCGTCAAGGCACTCCTGGTTACCGGTGCAGTCTGCCCGGGTTCGATCGAGGCAGGTGCCTTCATCGAAGCTCACCACGGTACGGTTATCACAGGTGTTGGTTACCGGGCTTGCTGCCCAGCATCCTGGGAGGGGGGTGTTGCGCAGGGCCAGGCAGAATTGATCCCAGGTCACGCCGCAGCAGAATGGATCGACGTCGCATACGTTGGCGCAGCATTCCTGGTCGCTGCATCCAGGTGAATCGTGGGTGTTCGCACAATCTTCTTCTGCCACGCGGCAGACCCACTGAATGCAAAAAAAGCCCGGATCATCGCATAGCAGGTCGTCGTGCCACACTGCCGGGTTGCCATCGTCATCGAGGATGCTGAGGCACGCCTGTTCGGTCGTATCCAGACAGGTTTCACCTCTTTCGAAGTTGGGCGGTGTACAGCATGCGCCGATGGGTTCACCGGCGCTGGCTTGCCGTATCGTCAGGATGCACAGGCACGCGGCAAGCGCGCGTGCCAAGGTGGCCCAAAGGATGCCGCGGTTTTCCATCACGGCAATGGGCACGGTGGTGATGC
>JBMYUM010000418.1:0-3762 GCA_049605375.1 Phycisphaerae bacterium
CTGACAACGTCACCAAGGATTTCATCTCGCCCAATGCACTAGGTTGGAAATCGATTCGCGTTCTTCGTGATGAAGGGGTCTACCGTGAAGCCGAGCCGGCCGAGCACGGGATGCCGCAGGTCACCATAGCCTCGCTCGACGAACTCGACGAACACTTGTCACTGTAGCCGGATTGCGCGGCAACCGCGTCCTGCAACTCCCGCCACTCGCCGTCTCTTGGCAACCGCATGACAGACTCTACAATCCAGCCCTGTCGCTGAAAGAGAGCCACCCGTAAGAGAACTGAATCATGCAACTCAAACGTGCCCTCGTCATGGAGTTCCTCGGAACATTCTTCCTTGTTCTGATCATTGGGTTGGCCGTCACCCAGCAGGTTGGCGCCGCACCGGTTGTCATCGGCCTGACGTTGGCAGCCCTCGTTTACATGGGCGGTCATCTGTCCGGTGCTCACTACAATCCTGCCGTAACGTTCGCGTTCGCGATCAGAGGACGCACACCGTGGGTTACCGCGATCAAGTACATCTTGACCCAGCTGATCGCCGCGGCCTCGGCGACCTTCCTGGTTGAGATCTGGGTCGGCCAGATGTTTCACCTCTCGCCAGTCGAGTGCCATCTGTGGTACAGACCGTTCTCCGTCGAAGTCGTCGGAACATTTTTACTGGTCTTCGTCATTCTGAATGTCGCGGATGCCCGTGGAACCAAAGGAAACGAGTTCTACGGTCTCGCGATCGGTGCGACGGTGGTTGGTCTTGCTGCCTGCTGTGGTCCCATCTCGGGCGGGGCGTTCAATCCGGCAGTCGGGCTTGGTCCGCTGCTCTACTGGTCGTTCCGGCAGGACTTCGACATGAGTCACTGGATGCTCTATAGCATCGCACCAGTTCTGGGTGGCTTGATGGCGGCCTGGGTTTTCAACTGGCTGCAGTCGGACGAGGCCTTGGATACGAATCCAGATTCGTGATCGCGCGGTGCGATGATGATGGTTATCTGCCGCGAGCGGGCATCATGATGGAAGCCGATCAGAATTCTGTCGCAAACCATCGATCGTCAAGGCGACGCGTGTTGCCACCTTCCGTCGCGTCGGCCGGATCAAACACGAATCCGACCGGCCCGGCCCAGCTGAATCCCGTTATAAACACGATGCGATCGTGGCATTCCTGGGAAACTTCCGTCATCCAGTAGAGTCCGACACGCGTCGGTCCTTTGATTGTCTGACCGGCTTTCAGATTCTCAGCCACCGACTGCATGTCAGACTGACTGGCCGCAAACCGAACTTCCATAGGCCATGGATACGCGACAGTCGATAACGCCAACACAATGCCGACGGGTAGACCCCACCAATGGCCGGACGACGGACGTTGATGACTGCCAAGGTTCCGACGCATCCGACTGCAGGCATATCGCCGGACCGTCCAATCCATCACCAGGATCGCAAGTCCGACCGGCACGATCAAAAGGGGAACAAGCCCCAAAGCGACCTGTCGGCTGACGCCCTCGACATACCAGATCGCTAATCCAATCGCGAGCAGATTCGCAAGCAGGGTAGGGGGGAAGGCCCGATAAGCCCACGAAGGTGTGGCACTCGTGGCATATGTCGTTGCATCGCCCGGCACGAACGGCCGACCACACTCCGGACAGGCCGCATCATCAAGCCCATGAAGATCGTACTGACAAGACAGGCAGTGCATGGAATCCCCCCTGATACTAGATCACCATGGGGAAGTGTAGCGCCCCGAACGCCCAATTGACCAGAGCGAATCATGGCTGAATCAGCCGGATCCTCGCCAATCAGTCCATGGGGTGGGCGAGCTGTGCCAGCAGATGAAGAACGTCAGATGGCGAAATCACCTTATCGCCATTCAGATCACCCTGGGGTGGGGCGAGCCCATCGGAGCCACCACGATTCAGCTTGCCCAGCATAAACGTGAGATCAAATTCGTCACAGTGCCCGTCCTGATTGGAATCCCCATGGATGCGCCCCAGCTGCACGGAGGTTCCGCTGGAAACGTGCGTAATCGTTGTCCAGGATTCCGGTGGAACGGCGCCCGATAACCGAACCATGGCTCGACGCCCCTTACCCTCAACCGACGCAATTGAAGGTGCTTTTCCTTTTGAACAGGTGATCGTGAAATCGGCCGGGCTCAGCTCGGTCGTCAGCTTATTGAAACGCAGGGTAATCTCGCTGATACCCGCGTTCTTGGCCGGATCGCGCGCATCAACGCTTCCCCACCCGGGAACACTCCCAACGATCCACTGGCGATTGGGATTTTCCTTGACCACCAGCCGGGTTCCTTCAACCTGAATACCCGGAATCTGTGTACGGTCATTGGTGAGGATCAGCGAATGGTCCTTGTGGTCGACCAGGTCGTAGGAAAAAGTCCCGGCCGCGTCGTTCGAAACGCGTGCCTGCAGTGAACCGAGAAGGAACTCGCGACCATCCTGGCGACTGATGGGACCTTTCTTATCAACAATCATGCTGATCCAGCGATAGCCCGGATCCAGATTGCGCGTGTCAACAAAAGCCACCGTCTGCTTGCCGAAGTGAATGTAGTATGGATTGGCCTGGTCAATGCTGACGGCCTGCTGGTTCGGCTCACCCTGGGCGGCCATGGCTTCATAGCCGATAGGGTAAATGGAACCCGCCGTACCACTCGTATAGCTTTCAGGAGCGACGGTCGTCTGGACAGCGCTGGCCATCTCGGAACCCACCGACCAGTCACGCAGATAGATGTCAAACTGCAGGCGATCACCCGGAGCGACTTCGAAAGACTGGCAACCCTTACCGGCGATGGCTGTATTGTTCACCTTACCGAGTTTGATCACAAACGTGGGCGCGGCACCCGACGCGAACGACCCGACGCCCAAAAGAGCGACAAGCATGGCAACATGAGCCCGAATCGAACCTGAACGAAAACGCCTTCGCATCAATGGGGTCTCCACAATTTGACGGACTGTCAGGACGGTCGCCTATTCACCGAACAGCTTATTCACCAATGCGATCATATCGCCCGTTCCGATCCGACCGTTGCCGTCAAGATCTTTCGTCAGCGGCATGCCCGCACCTTCACTGTTGGCGCGTGCAAAGAAACTGCTCAGATCATCGAAATTCACGATACCGTCTTCGTTGATGTCGCCTTCAAAACGTCCCAGACGAGCGGATGTGCCACTCGGGACGTGCGTGACGGTCGTCCATGTGCCGGGTGGAAGCGGTTTCTCCAATGTCAGACGTACCTGACGCGACGTCGCACGCAGCGACTTGATCGCGATCGATGCACCCTTACCACTCTTGAGAACGAAGTCGGACGCCTTGGCGCCTTCCGCTCCCTGGCTCATGCGAATGGTCACGTTCCGCGAACCGCTGGTAGCACCCGGACGCGCGTCGACACTGCCGTGAGACGGCGAACTCGAAACCATCCACGTCCGAACAGGATTCTCTTTTACCGTTATCTCAGCATTCTTGACGTCGATCGGCTCCACCGGCGACTGATCGAAGGTGAGTATGCCGCAGTGGTCCGTGCCGGGCTTCAATATGTACTTGAACGTTCCCTTGGCATCGCGTGATACCTCGGCGCGCAAGGATCCGATGTACTTCTCCGCACCATTCTGCTGGCTGATCGGACCAACCTTACCAAACAACACACTGATCCATCGGTAGCCCGGGTCCAGCGTGTTCGAACTTGTAAACGACAAGGTCTGCCGACCGAAGTGGATCCAGTTCGGATTCGTCTGATCGATCGTGACGTTGCTGGTGTTAGCCTCGCCACG
>JBMYUM010000419.1:0-3537 GCA_049605375.1 Phycisphaerae bacterium
CCGGGGCGTTCAGCAAACGATGCGGTCAGCTTTGGAAAGAAATGCTGGTATCGCGCGAAGCGATCGTCATCGGTTGCCAGGATCACGCGGATGTTCTCCGACGGAACCGATACGACATCAATCATCGCAGCCACGCCAGAATCTTCCGTATCAATTTCGATGGGTGCGGCAGGTACATCGCCGGCTGCATCGAAACCGTAGCGCGGCATGAAGGGCGCTACGCTCGGCATCCACGCGATGCGATAGCGGGAAGAGATGGCATCAGCGTACGGGCACTCGTGCGGAACCATGCGAACCAATTGCTTCAGCCAAAGCAGGGGGCCGTAGACGCTTTCCATATCACTGACGTTCAAGCCGCTGCGAATGATGATCGCGTCACGCGTCTTGACGGGTAATCCGAACGTCTGTTTCACGTCGCCGACGGTTACCAACTGTTCTCGAATTTCGTCTTCCGGAAGATCGGCATCATGTGTATTGACCGGGCTGAAGCGTACCGACATGTCGCGCATACTTCCGCGAAGTCGCCCCTCATTCTCGTATGGCACAGAATACTGACCCAGCCCTGATACCGTCTGTCCAAGAATCGCCAACAGCAGATGAGCTGCCAGATTAACCTCCCCAAACAGTGAGCTTTCGACTTCGACAGGTTCGATGTCCAGGACATAGAGCGCGCCACGTTCTGTCAGTCGGAACAAACCGATCGGCTTTTCGGAAGTTGTATCCTTGTCGCACATGGAATCGAGGAACACCTCGAATCCGCGTTTCTTGCAAAACTCCTTCAAGCTGCTGATCTTGGAGAACTGACGCTGTCGAAAGTTCTCGCGCGATTTACCGCGCCAGGCAAATGGGAACACGTCGTTTAGCGCAAATCCATGCGTCATGTGATCGCCATAGGCGATTCGCGCGTGTATCGGATCGTCGGATTGCGTGATCGTGCGTATGGATATGTCTTTCTCGGCCAACGATTGGAACGCAGGCAACGAAATCACGACGATACGCTCTTCCGCAAGGCGCAGCAGCGCCGGCATGGATTTGATTGAACCCGGGATCTTGGAATCGGGAAGAAACAGCGCGTCACTCTCGACCGCCCCGCCGCGCAAAGCGGATGGAGCCAACGTCGATACGGCCTCGCTTCCGAAGTAACGCTGCAGCAACTCAGTTAACGGACGCCCGTCAGCGTCCTCGCTGCAAACCGTAACGGTCTCCGCCACACGAGATACCTTGTATTGGTGCGGTGGTGGTGGAACCGACAGGGCATGGCCATCAAGGTCGAGTTCTAAAATTCGCATCACGCGAATATCTTCAATGCTTGCACGCCCTTCGGCGTTATGAAGACCGAGAGACATATGGAACGTCTTTGCGCCGGGCGGCACGTCAAGGTATGCGCGCAACGTACGAATTCGATCAACACTCTGAAGATAAGATGTCTCAAACGTATCAAGGACATCATCATCTTCGTCCGTGAACGTTACGGTCATCTTGAACCCCGCATCGTCAGCGGCAGCCAATGCGCAAAAGACATCGGCCTCGATGCGGTAGTGCTCATCCTTACGAACCCGGAAAGACTGCTCCAGCAGACCCGTGCCGCGCTTTTCAGCCAAGAGGCGGATGCCGCGGAACGTCTCACCGCGATCCTTTCCCATGGAGTCCTTCGCGCGATAAGCCTGAACGGAACCGTTGTCGGTCGACCACGTCCAATTCCGTGGTTCTGACTTGCCTTGTCCGAAATCAGGATTCTTGATCTTGTTGACTGTTTGCGCCATGACGTGTCCTCTTCCCTGGATTCTCCTGGCCGAAATCGAAAGCAATCAGCAAAACTCACAAGCGTGTTCGCGTGCATCGCGCCGCCAGGGTCCATCGACTGGCAAAACGAAAGACACGCGGATCATTTGTACGTTAGAGAATCGCCGCCGACGATGGAGCGTCACCGACTGTCGCCCGCTGTTTTACATGATCTCCGATGCTTTCTTCTACCCGTACCCAAGCGCGATGGCAATTGGGAAACCTCAGGATCGCTGACTCGCGAAACGCTGCCGCCACGTGTATGATGCGGCCATGGCAAAGACGGCGAAGGCAAAAAAGAAGAAGACGGCCCGCAAGAAGACGCCTAAGAACACCAATTCGACGGGTGGCGCAGACGCCGCTGTCGATACGGTTGACGAGGTGGTTGACGAGCCGGTGGTTCAGGCGTCCGATGAGGTGGAAAACACGACCGCCTCCGAAGAGCCCGGTCAGGAATCGGAATCCGATCATGTCGTCCAAGACGATGTCACGGTAGAAGACGCATCCCCCGAGGATGAACAAGGTGGCAACGACAACGAATCGCCGACGCCGAATGGCATTGATGTAACCGCGCCCGCCGTGGTCGAGGCTATACTCTTCTCCACCGATGTCGCCATTCCGGCTTCCAAGATCGCACAGATCCTGGGAACCGGCGATGCCAAAGACGTTCAGCGGCATGTTGATCACCTCAACGAACGATATGAGGCGCAAGGCTCCAGCTTCCGGATCCAGAAAATCGCCAAGGGGCTGCAGCTGCTGACACTCCCAGAGTTCAACCATTGGGTGAAGCAGCTGCACAAAACGCGAGCCGATTCGCGACTCTCAGCTGCGTCACTCGAAACGCTCGCCATCGTGGCCTACAAGCAGCCGATCATCCGGGCTGACATCGAAGCTATCCGTGGCGTCGCCGTGGGGGACATGCTCGTCCGCCTTCGCGACGTGAATCTGGTCAAAATAGTCGGCCGTGCTGAAGAAATTGGCCGTCCACTGCTTTATGGAACGACCCCTCGATTCCTTGAAGTGTTCGGACTCGGTTCGCTGAAAGACCTGCCAAAACTCGAGGAAGACGGCGGAACACCGCGTCTCAGACCCGTCCCCGAAGAAGTCGACGATAGCGCCGAATCGTCCCGAGAGGAATCATCGAACGATCAGGCTGTCGCCGCCGTCGCCGATTCCGCTGATACCGATTCCGACGATCATCAAACTGAAACCGAGCCGGTTTCAGACTGATCTGTTTCTTAACCGAGCGCGACAACGCTAGTCTGCGGTGTCTTCGTCCTTCACTTGCATACCAGGTAAATAACCCATATTGACCCTGCGAACATCAATGTGTGTTCAGTCGTCGGTGGTCCTCCTCTTCCCAGCCGCCCCATTATCAACGTCATAAGGGCCATCGACCGCGTCCGCAGTACTGATTCTCCAGTTTTTGCCATTCTGCCTGGTTGAAAAATCTTCACACGCATCAATCCGCATGCTGAATCGATGGCAAATAGCCGCTTTCCAGCATAGCTAACCGCTTGTTCGGGCTGTGTGTTGTTGCTTGGGCTCGATGTAAGCCGTTGTCGTTATTTGAATTGCGGCCAAAAAACTGTTGCGTGCAAACTGATTTCCACGATGCAGGCTGAGGAAGTAGACGCATTCGAGGCGCGCGGGAAAAGCCGGTTGTGAAAACTCGTACAAGGCCGTAGCGTACAGCCAGACTTTTCAGTTAGGGTAGGTTAACAAAACGACACTCGCTCAGTCTGGGTGGTATGG
>JBMYUM010000419.1:3547-3754 GCA_049605375.1 Phycisphaerae bacterium
GTGTCCGACGGTGAACAGTCTGCTGTTCAGTCAGGCAGGAAGAGTCGAGTTGATCGGGTAAACCCGCTGGTGAGATGAGAATCCGAATGCGGTGAGGTGTAAGACACCCACGTGGTTCGGTCAGTAAAGGAGGCGCAGATCATCATCGCGCAAAACCACATGAAAGAACGCGGGCGCTCCGCCAACATGCGAGTCGGCTGGCTCACA
>JBMYUM010000420.1:0-3740 GCA_049605375.1 Phycisphaerae bacterium
CTCTCACGCGCTTCGATTTGGTGGCATCAAGAATGAACTGCATGTCATGGGCGATGCCGGAAAGATGTTCATGGAACGAACCATGGAGCAGTATCGGATCCAATGCCGGCGTTGTTTCGATCATCGTGTGTTCAAATGCCTGGGCGAAGGTGTAGCCCATGCCGTCGCTGCCCGTCTTGGGTAACGAGAGCCCGCCCGTGGCAATGACCAGTCGTTTCGATTTCCAATGCGGGTGGCGTGAGGCCGCATCCGCATGGATGGAGAAACCTTCGTCCGTCAGACTGACTTGCTCAACTCGATGCGTCGATTCGACACGGACGTTTTGCTTCTGGAGCTCTGCGAGCAGGCACGCAACGACCGTCTTTGCCGACTGGCTATCGGGGAAGAGCTTCCCGAAATCTTCCTCATGAAGGGAGACGCCGATGCCGGAAAAAAACCGAACGGTTTCCTTTTCATCAAACGCAGCGATGATATTACGAATAACGTTCGGGTTGCCACCATAGAAATCTGAGGGCGTGACGCGTACGTTGGTGACGTTGCAGCGTCCGCCACCTGATACCATGATCTTGGCGCCGATTTTGCGTGAACCGTCAAGGATGGCAATACGCAGTGACGGAGCTTGCCTGGCGGTCACAATTGCCGTCATCATTCCGGCTGCGCCGGCCCCAATGATGATCAGATCTGCCGTTTGCTGTTCTTGCTGTTGATCCATGACCGCTCAATGACTCAATCTGTGAGGCGTGACCACGTGCCCGCCATCTCTTCTTAGGTTTTCCACGGTCAGCCTCATTCCAGCAAGGGGGTGGTGTGCATTCTCCGTGAAGTTTATCGGAACGGTTGTTGAACAGAGGCGTCTTGATGGCCGGGTTGGATACGGCCGATAAGATCGATCTTCCTTCTCTGGAGCGCATCAGGACTTTGTAAGCCCGTTAAGTCGCAGGCATGCTACCGAAGCGGCAAGCGCAGGTAACCGAAGAGCAAGAGTGGGTTTATCGTTCCCATGGCTGCCAAACCTCTGGCAGTGTTCCGGGCTACGAATCGGCTTTTGTGCAGGCTTCCGGGTACCATGACCGTATCAAGACGAAAGTTCCTGAAATCGAGTGGCGTTGCCCTGGCCTCCGCTGCTGCGCCGTACGCCTGGGCGCGTTCCTCTCCCGCGGTTCACACGTCGCGTGGTCGTCCGTTACGGGTGCTGGGAACACACGTGACGTTGCAGGAGGATTTGCGCCGTCAGGCACAGAAGGATCTCGGTTTTGACATCGAGTTTCATCCGGGTGGAAGTGCGGGTGTGCTTCAAAAGGCGTCAACGCGTCCAGAGACATTCGATCTCTACGAGCAATGGTCCAACAGCCTTCAGATTCTCTGGCATGCCAATGCGATTCAAGGAATTGATCGAACAAGAATTGAACGATGGGATGAGATCAACGGTCTGACCAAGACCGGCAGGCTCACCAGCGAAGCGCGCGTTGGAGCGGGCGATGCGCCATACAAGTTGCTGTATGTCCAGCCAACTGGGGAGCTTGGTTCGGATCGATCACAGCATGTGAGCTTTCTCCCCTATGTACACAACGTCGATTCCTTCGGTTACGACACCCGCAGCGTTCCGCGTGGTGAGGCTCATGAAACAGAAAGCTGGGGCTGGCTGTTGGATGAGCGATGGCGCGGGCGAGTTGGTCTGGTTAACGAACCGACCATCGGCATTTTTGATGCTGCGCTTGCCGCGCAGGCACGCGGGATGATGTCCTTTGATGACATCGGAAACATGACGCGGGCGGAGATCGATCAGCTCTTCGACATCTTGATATCCTACAAGCAACGCGGCCACTTCAATGGGATATGGAACTCGGTTCCACAGTCCGTCGAGTTCATCAAGAATGGCCGTGTTGTCATAGAGAGCATGTTCTCACCGGCGGTTGCTGCGCTGAACGGCAGCGGAATTCCGGTCGTCTATGCAGCGCCGCGTGAGGGCTACCGTGCCTGGCACGGTGTCATGTGCCTGTCTGCGAAGACGACGGGCCGAGAAGCGGACATGGCGTATGACTACATGAACTGGTGGCTTTCCGGTTGGCCGGGGGCCTTCATTGCACGTCAGGGTTACTACATCTCCAATCCGGAACGATCACGTGATCACCTGGATGTGGAGGAGTGGGATTACTGGTACGGCGGAAAGCCGGCGGCCAAGGCGTTGCGAGGAACGGATGGCAAGATATCCGTCCAACCCGGTTCATCACGTAACGGGGGTTCTTACGAACAGCGATTCGCCAACGTAGCGGTCTGGAATACTGTCATGGACACGTATGAATACAGCTTGCTTCGTTGGTACGAGCTACTTTCGACCTAGGTGACCGTTGTGATTCGAAGCTTACCGAGCCTCTTTTCGTCCCTTAATGTGAAGTCGAAGATCTCCTTCGGCTTTGCTATTGTGCTTGTTCTGCACCTGTCGGTGGCTGTCATGAGTCACTACGGCCTATCCGATTCCGATACGAAGCTCTCCCAGTTGGACCGCCTCAATGGTGACATGCAGGATATGTCTCGCTTCCAGGAAGAAGTGGATCGGCTGCAGCGGCGCGTGTTGCTCTTCACGAACACCGGTCATGAAGCGCACGTCAAGGTCGTGCACGGCCTCTACGATGATCTCCAACAGCGTCTTGATCAGCTACTCATTGCGTCATCGGGCGAGGACATAAGGAACAAAGTTGGTCGAATGATGGCATACCTCGATCGGCACGAGGAGCTCTTCGGAGCGATTGTTGCCGACCGCGACAAACGCAAGCGGATCGTTGATTACGATTTGAAGTCATGGTTTGCCGTTGCCAATGGGAGCTTGCAGAAAATCCATGCGGCGACCGGTCCGGCCATGGCATCTGATCTGCTTGAGATTGAAGCGGCGATTCAGTCGGCGCAGGTTTGTGTTCTTGAGTTTCTTCACGGTCCTGACTCGCGATTCGTTCGCATGGCGAAGTCGCAGCTTGGAACCGCCAGAGAAGCTGCTGCCGGTGTCGGTGATCATTCACTCGCTTCGAAGCTGAATGGCGAGCAGGAAACGCTGCTGCGCGCGATCAACGAATACGAAGCGTCCTTTTTGCAGATGGTGCAGGCAACCCGTGGTTACCTTCACCTCGTCAATGTGGTGATGGCGGGTGAGACCGTTGAGTTTTCCCGTCTGACCGATGAGTATCGCGCTGAACACATTCGCGAAAGCGATCAATTGGCGACGACCATTCTTGCCGAATCGAAGCGTTTTCAGTTCCTGAGCCACATCACATCGGCCTTGACGATCCTGCTGGGCGGGCTTGCTGCGGCTTGGATTTCACGGCAGATTGCGCCGCCGTTGAATCGTGTGACGAGTACGCTGGAACGGTTGGCGGCCGGCGAAGCATGCGACCGCATTCCCGGGCTGGAGCGGCGCGATGAGATCGGCAAGCTTGCCGCTGCGGCACAGGTGTTCAAAGAGCGTGCTGCGGAAGTGGAAGTTCTGCTTGAGCAGGAAAACCGAGCCCGGGAAGACGCTCAGCGAGCACGGCGCGATGCTGAGGATTTTGCTGAGATCATCCGTTCAACAAACGTTGAGCTTGAGCGAGCCAAGGAAGCGGCCGTTGAAGCGACGCATGCCAAGAGCGAGTTCCTCGCCAATATGAGCCACGAGCTCCGCACACCCATGAACGGGGTGCTCGGCCTCACCGAGATTGTTCTCCTCGACCCGGAGCTCGCCTCCCACCACCGGGAGCGACTCCAGACCG
>JBMYUM010000421.1:0-3725 GCA_049605375.1 Phycisphaerae bacterium
GCGAAGCGCAGTTCACGTTCGGCGAATCGATTCCCGACGACCTGCCCGAAGTGGCCGTTATCGATCCGGGCTTCGTCGAGCCGGAGGCCGAAGAAGAGCAGCCGCCTGTCGAAGCTGCTGATGAAGCTCCGGAAGGCACCGCGGACGCGGAAGCGACGGAAGAGGGCGACGATAAACCCGAAGCCTGAGACGCGTAATAGCGGCTCGAAAGGGCAGGTTGAATCTCGCACAACGACGATGACGCCGCGTTGCATACAACGCGGCGTTTTTTGTTGCCATTACGCTGTAGATCATGAACGTGCCGATTGCTTAGAGCCCTCGGTTTTCTGTCGGAAGGAGGAACGCCTGTGACGCTGGACATGACATGCATATTCTGCCGCATCATCGCCGGTGAGATTCCCTCAGCGAAAGTCTACGAAGACGATCAGGCATTCGCATTTCTTGACATTGGTCCTTTGTCGGAAGGACACCTGCTGGTCATTCCGAAAACGCACGTGGCGCATCTGGTTGATATGACAAGCGAGCAGGCCGCTGCCGTTGGACGTGTCGTTCCGACGCTCGGCAAGGCGTTGTTGAGTGTGACCGGAGCCGATGGCTTGAACATGCTGGTCAACAACGGCAAGTCCGCCGGGCAAGAGGTCATGCATGTTCATTGGCATTTGATACCACGTGTCGCGGGCGACGGTCTTGGCTATCGCTGGTCTGCCGGTAGCTACCCGGAAGGAAGGCTTGATGAATTGGCCGAGGCCTATCGGTCGGCGCTCGATCCGGATTAGATCCAAGAAAACAGGTGCCAGTTCTAGCGGCCGAACAGCTGAACGATGACCTTGCGTTGTCGCGGGCTGGTGTCAAAGTCGATCAGCACGATTTGCTGCCAGGTGCCGAGCGTAAGCGAACCATCCACAATAGGAACGGAAAGGGATGGGCCTAAGAGCGACGCCCGCACGTGGGAATGCCCGTTGTCGTCGTTCCAGGTTTGTTCATGAAGATAACGCCCGTGCTCCGGCGCGATTCGTTCGAAGCCTGCTGCAAGGTCCTCTGACACGAGCCCGGGTTCAAACTCTGTTGTCGTTATTCCGGCAGTGGAACCGACAACAAACACATGCACGAGGCCGTGGCTGACCGGCCCCTCCTTGACCACGCGGACGACCTCAGGCGTTAGATCAATGACTTGATTGTGCCCTTGGGTGGAAAATTCCAGCGTCGAAGTCTTGATCTGCATGTTGTGTCTCCGTTTGAATTCGCCAGGGGCAACCTTATGGTTCTCCCGCTGAAGAAGGTCAAAACGAGTTTCTGTCATCTGGCCATTTGCCGTGAGGATCAATTGGCCAACCTTAGATCATGAGCAGAGTGTGATGCCACAATTGAGATACATTACGGCGGGCGAGAGCCACGGCAAAGGTCTGATGACCATAGTCGAAGGCTTTCCAGCAGGAATTTCGCTCGATGTTGACCTGATCAATCGCGAATTGGCGAGGCGGCAGGGCGGCTATGGTCGTGGCGGCCGCATGAAGATTGAGAAAGACCAGGTTGAGTTCACCGCTGGTGTGCGCCGCGGTGTCAGCATAGGCGCACCCATAGCCATGCAACTGGTCAATCGAGATCATCGCATCGATGAAGCACCGGAAGTCTATCGACCACGTCCGGGCCATGCGGACCTGGCCGGCAGCCTGAAATGGCTGCGACCCGACTGCCGGGAAACCCTTGAGCGGGCATCCGCACGCGAGACGGCCGCACGAACGCTGGCGGGCGCACTGGCTCGATCACTTCTGCTCGAATTTGGAATCGACGTCGTCGGTTATGTGGTCGGAATGCTGGATCTCACCGCACCCTCGGTGGACGGTCTCACGGCCGATGAAATTCGAACCAGACGTGATGCGAACGAAGCCTACTGCTGTGACGCGGGCGTAGCCGAACAGATCATCGCTGCCATTCGTCAGGCGAAAGTCGACAAAGATACGGTCGGCGGCGTGATCGAGGTTCGTGCGACAGGGGTTCCGCCCGGCCTTGGAAGTTGCGTTCAGTGGACTGAAAAACTTGATGCCAACATCATGCGCGCTGTCGCATCAGTGCAGGCAATCAAGGGTGTTGAGATCGGTCTGGGGTTCGGCGTGGCCGCGCATCCAGGTAGTGCGGTACACGATGAGATTGACTTTGATCCTTCGCAGGCAGATCAGGCTTCGCTCGGGTATACACGTCGAAGCAACAACGCGGGAGGAATTGAAGGGGGCATGACCAACGGTGCGCCGGTGGTCGTTCGCGCGGCGATGAAACCAATCAGCACCCTTCTCAAAGGCCTCGATAGTGTCAATCTCTTGACACAGGCGTCAGAGCGATCGGATTACGAGCGTAGTGATGTTTGTGCCTTACCGGCGGCAAGCGTCGTTGTGGAGAATGTAATTGCATTCGAAATCGCCGGTGCATTTCTCGACAAATTTGGTGGCGATACCTTGCTCGAGGTCAGACAAGCATACGACCACTATCTGTCAATGGGCCGTAAGCTCGGGGACTTGAAATAAGTCGATGTCGAAGTCGCTTGACATGTCGGCGGGCTTCGAAGATTGTTGAGTGAGTCACAGCGGCTGTGGCGGAATTGGCAGACGCGCTGGATTTAGGTTCCAGTGGGGCAACCCGTGGAGGTTCGAGTCCTCTCAGCCGCATTCATATCGAGTCCGTTCGGGGTCTCTGGTGTCTTCGAGTTCACTTGTGTCGTCGGGTTCTCTGGCGTCTTTGGGGGAGAAGCAGGGGCGCATCGTTGGGGGAGCCCGAGTTGCGTAGCCGGGCGGTTCATCCGAAATCAAGTCTTGGAGGCGTTTGATTTCTTGGGGGTTCGTGCCACGAGTTGATGCTCGATGGCATAACCGGGAGAGACGCTGTATTCACGCGCAAGAAGTTTGTACCAGAGCTTGTCTGATTCGTTGTGGCATGTGTACGTCGCAACGTACTCTGGCACTTCGCCTCGCAGGACGGCCTTAATCCCCAATTCCGATGGGTCGGTTCCGTCACCACCATTGAGTACGTCCAGGTACCGGGAGCCGGTAAACCCCTTACCCTCGTAACCGTTGTTCGCAGCGAAATAGCACCAGGCAGGATTCACGTATCGGATCAATCCCGCGTCATCGACGAGGGCGACATGGTCCTGTGTGGAATAGAATTCGATCGGCAAACGCGTTTCGCGGCCTGCGATCATGTTATCCAAGTCGTCCATGATATACCGCACGTCATGCCACAAGGCTGGATGATGCGACAGTACGGCAAGATGGTTGGAAAGCAGCTTCAGTAGCTCACGCGAAATGACCTGCTTTTCATTGACAACCGACGTTACAGGCGTTGCCGCAACCGACGCTACAGCAGTGGCAACGGGATGCTGGGCTTCTACTGCTGCCGGTTTCGATTCCGCGAAAAACTCACCAATCTCAATCGGCTGTTTAAACTCAGCGGCAACGAAGTGAATGCTGCCATCGACCCAGAGGCACCGCGTGATCGTTGCCGTTACGGTGAAAAACTCCCGGTCAGGTGTGACGAGATGAACATCGCAGACAGAGTCCGGGTAGACGAATCCGCCGTGGAAGAAACCAATGCCGGACTCGCTCAGATCAAATGCCTGCACCTGGTAGCGGCTGGTTGTTCCACCGATGTGATAAACTTCAATACGAACAGGGACTTGGGGATTGTAGCGCTCGCGGTTCGCTCGCTCACTAAACCGGCCAGGGTTCTTCTCAAAG
>JBMYUM010000422.1:0-3704 GCA_049605375.1 Phycisphaerae bacterium
CTCGTCAGCATCACCCTCCTGGAGTGGTTTACCGGCAAGACCTATCAGAACTACTTCTACCAATACATGTTCCTGGCGCATCTCGTACTGGGATTGATCATCCTGCTGCCAGTCATTCTCTTCGGCGTTTTTCATGCGATCAACGCCAACAACCGGAAGAACCGCCGCGCAGTCCGAGTGGGGTACGGACTATTCGCCTGCGCACTGATCCTCCTCTTCAGCGGTCTGGCTCTCGCGCGCCTCGACATTGGTTCATTCAGCCTGAACATCAAAGACCCCGTCGTACGCAGCGTCACCTACTGGAGCCACGTGATCACACCGTTCCTGGTGATCTGGCTCTTCATCCTTCACCGGTTGGCCGGAAAGAAAATTAAGTGGCGCGTCGGTATCCTGGGCGGATTGACCGCCACCGGTTTCGCGGCCTTGATGCTGCTGTTCCATTCCAACGACCCACGCGAATGGGGCGCGGTTGGACCTGCGTCCGGCGAACAGTACTTCTTCCCGTCATTGGCCCGGACATCGACCGGCAACTTCATTCCTGAGCGAGCACTCATGCAGGATCAGTACTGCCAGGAATGCCACCCCGATGTCCACGAATCCTGGGCTCACAGCGTTCACAAATTCAGCTCGTTCAACAACCCGGCCTACCTCTTCTCAGTCTTGGAAACACGCCACGACTTGCACGAACGCGACGGCTCCGTAAAAGCCTCGCGCTTCTGTGCCGGGTGCCACGATCCTGTCCCCTTCTTCAGCGGTGCCTTTGATGATCCCAAATTCGACGATCCGAATTACGATCTTCGACAGGATCGAGCAGCACAGGCAGGCATCACCTGCTCAGTTTGTCATTCAATCAACACCATCAACAGCAACCGCGGCAACGCTGACTACACCATCGACGAACCCATTCACTACCCCTTCGCATACAGCGAGTCGCCATTCCTGCAGTGGGTGAACCGCCAGCTGGTCAAAGCAAAGCCCGCCTTCCACAAGAAAGTGTTCCTGAAGCCGCACCACAAAGAACCGGAGTTCTGCGGAACCTGCCACAAGGTGCACCTCCCGCAGGAGCTGAATGAGTACAAATGGCTGCGAGGACAGAACCACTATGACTCCTATCACCTGAGTGGTGTTTCAGGGCACGGCGTCGCCAGCTTCTATTACCCCCCGAAGGCCGAACACAACTGCAACGACTGCCATATGCCGCTCGCGCCATCCGGCGATTTTGCAGCACAGGACTTTGACGGCAGTGGCGTGCTGAAAGTACACGATCATCAGTTCCCCTCAGCAAACACCGCCATCCCGCACCTCATGGGGGCTCCAGACTGGGCTATCGAAAAGCATCACACATTTAACGAAGGCGTGATGCATGTGGACATTTTCGGGGTTAAGAAGGGTGGTACCATCGATGGCGAGTTGGTGGCACCCGTGCGACCAAACGTACCGACCATCACACCGGGCGAGACGTATTTGCTGGAAACGGTGGTACGAACACTCAAGATGGGTCACCTCTTTACAGAGGGTACAGCAGATTCAAACCAGGTCTGGCTGGACATGACAGTCACCTCCGACGATCAGGTCATCGGACGCTCCGGTGAAATGAACACCGAAACCGGTGAAGTTGACCCCTGGTCTCACTTTGTCAACGCGTATGTCATCGATCGCGATGGTAATCGAATCGATCGTCGCAACGCGGAAGACATCTTCATCGCTCTCTACAACCATCAGATTCCACCGGGCGCAGCTGACGTCATTCACTATCGATTGACCATACCGGAATCGGTCGGCGATACCGTGACCGTCAACGTGAAACTGAAGTACCGTAAGTTCGACACGCTCTACTTGAAATACTTCCAGGGCGATGAGTTCGAACGCAACGATCTGCCCGTCATGACGCTGGCCGAAGATCAGGTAACCTTCGCCGTCGAAGGTCGCTCCGCGGAGCCGGCATTCGCTGAAGCTGATCTGCCGCTGTGGATGCGATGGAATGACTACGGCATCGGACTGCTTCGCAAAGGCGACAGCGGCGCAAACCGAGGCGAACTGCGACAGGCAGAGGAAGCGTTCGCCCAAGTGGAAACACTCGGTCGACCGGATGGCCCTGTCAATCAGGCACGTGTCTATGTGAAAGAAGGTCGACTCGCCGAAGCCGTCACCGCGCTGCAGCGCGCGTCATCGTTTGATCCCCCCGCCTACCCGTGGACGGTGGCCTGGTTCACCGGCCTCGTCAACAAGCAGAACGGATACCTGGACGAAGCCATTCGCGACTTCAAGAGCATTCTCGACATGGACAATGCCCTGACTCGCGAACGCGAATTCGATTTCTCGCTCGACTATCGACTGCTCAATGAACTGGGACAGACCATCTTCGAACGATCCAAGCTGGAGCGTGGCGAAGCGGCTGCGGCAAAGAAGCAAGAACTGCAGAATGAAGCGGTCGCATTATTCCAGAAGGTGCTGGAACTCGATAGCGAAAACGTCACCGCTCACTACAATCTGGGATTGCTGTACGCACAAATGGGCGAACGAGAGAAGTCCCAGGAACACAGGACGTTGCACGCAAAGTACAAGCCCGACGACAACGCACGCGACCGGGCAATTGCGGCGGCGCGACGAAACTCGGCAGCAGCCAATCACGCAGCCGAAGCGATCGTCATCTATGATCTCCAACGCCCGAAGGAAAACAACGTCACTCGTAAGTAAGGCATCGGAGTCTCAGGATGGTGACCGGCGACGACCAGTTCGAAAAGATAAATGACCAAGTGCACGATGAAGAGCTCGTTGAAGCAGATGACGCCATCATCGGCAAGGCCTTCACCTGGTCCATCGTGGTCATGGCGGGCATCGCTGTCATCGGTTTCGGCATCTACTGGCTGACGCGCCCGACCGTCGAGAACGAAGGACCAACCGAAGTCACCGTTGTTGCCCCCAAACAGGTCGAAACCATCGTCGCCCCCCCAGCCGTAACCTTCACGGACATCACCCAATCTTGCGGCATCGACTTTGTTCACGAAAACGGCGCGACCGGCGATAAACTCCTCCCCGAAACCATGGGCAGCGGCGTTGCCTTCATCGACTACGACAACGACGGCGATCAGGACCTGTTCTTCGTCAACGGTACCGGTTGGCCATGGGACGATAACCGTCGCGTCGGCAGGCTGAAGATGTACCGTAACGATGGCAAGGGAACGTTCGACGACGTATCCGAACAGGTGGGTATCACCCAGGAAATCTATGGAACCGGTGTCGCCGTCGGAGACCTCGACGGAGACCGATGGAATGAAATCTTCGTTGCCGGCGTCGGCAAAAATCTTCTTCTGAAGAACAACAAGGGAGTCTTTGCCGACATCACCGACGAAGCCGGCGTGGCCGGAAAGGACACCGACTGGAGCAGCGCACCCGCGTTCTTTGACTATGACAATGACGGCGACCTCGATCTCTATGTAGGCAACTACGTGCAGTGGTCGCGCGACATCGATTTCGAAGTCGACTATCGCCTGGTCGGAGGAGAGCGATCCTACGGGCCGCCGATGAACTTCCAGGGAACGTTCCCTTACCTCTATCGAAATGATGCCGGTACCTTTGTCGACGTCACGCAGAAAGCTGGATTGCAAGTCGCCAACCCCGCGACCGATGCCCCGATGGGCAAAGCGCTCGCCGTCATGCCCATTGATGCAGACGATGACGGCTACATTGACCTGCTCGTCGCC
>JBMYUM010000423.1:0-3703 GCA_049605375.1 Phycisphaerae bacterium
AGGAGTGTCACGAGGACGCGAGCATGCGTTCGAAGCTGCTGGCGATGCTGAAGTCCGTTAATGCAACAGCACATGATGGTGATCCGCTATCTGACCGTCGCATCGATGAGCAGCGTCTTAGAATTGACGAGGCGATGGAGTCGGGTTCGCGAAACCCGCTGCCCGCATTCGTGCCGGGTCCATTGCTTGAGCAAGGTGAAACGATCGACGTAGGATCTACGTCCGGTACTCGAATCGGGAACGCGAATATTGGCGCGCCGGCGACATTCATCGAAGGGGGTCGCTATCGCATTGTCAGTCGGATTGCCACCGGTGGGATGGGGGCGGTCTACAAGGCGGAACAGGACAAACCACGGCGAATCGTCGCCCTCAAGATGATTCACCCCTATCGCATCAATCCCTCGCTGATCGAACGCTTTCACCGTGAGGCGGAGATTCTCGGTCGATTGCAGCATCCGGGCATCGCCCACGTGCATGACGCCGGAATGGTCGAACTCGACGACGGCCGGTCGTCCAAGCGTTTTCATCAACCCTACTTCGCGATGGAGTTCATCGACGGCGTTTCTCTGACCAAGTTCTGCGAGCAAGAAAATTGGTCGATTCTTCAACGACTTGGGTTACTCGCTTCCGTTTGTGATGCGGTGCAGTATGCCCACGAGAAGGGTGTGATCCATCGGGATCTCAAGCCCGACAATATTCTGGTTGACGAACACGGTCGCGCGAAGATCCTGGACTTCGGTATAGCCAAGATCACCGAATCCGATACCGATGCCGGTGACGACAACGAAACAAAAGATGGTCAGATTCTCGGGACGCTTGCCTACATGGCACCGGAGCAAATGAGCGGTGCTCATGCGGTGACACCGAGGGCTGATGTTTACGCACTGGGAGCCATTGGTTTCGAATTGCTGGCTGGCCGACAGCCACATGATCTTTCCGGCAAGACGACTGCTGATTCACTTGAATGGCTCAATCATCACGACCCGCCCCGGCTTGGTGCGGTCGACCGATCGTTGCGTGGCGATATTGAGACCATCATTGGCAAGGCGTTGGATCGCATTCCCGAGCGTCGTTATGAATCCGCTGCGGCGCTGGCAAGTGACATAAGGCGGCACCTTGCGCATGACCCGATTTCGGCTCGACCACCGACTCGCGTCTATGCTGCTTCGAAGTTTGTTCGTCGGCATCGAACACTGGTGGGAAGTGCTCTAACGATTTTCGTTGTGCTGTTGGCCGGGATTGCCTCGACAACGGCTGCGACAATGCGCGCGCAACAGGCATTGTCGAATCTTGAAGAGGTGGCGTCGTTTCAGGAGGAAAGGCTGGCGGTCAACCCCGCAGCGGTCGGTGTCGTGATGTACAACGATCTGATTGACCGCTTTTCGCGTTCCATGAACGATGCCCAGTTGAGTGAGGATGAAATTGAAGGTCGCATCGAGAATTTCCGTCGTGATGTATCCTTGGTGAACTTCACGACCTACGCCGCCGCCACGATCGAACACAATCTAGTCGACGAATCGCTCTTGGCTATCGATGACCAGTTTGCTGAACAACCTCTGGTCCGCGCACAGCTTTTACGCAGTGTGGCGGCCACACTACGGACGCTGGGCGCAGAAAAACGAGCGACTGATGTCGAGCGCGAAGCTTATGCTATTCGTCGGGAGATTCTAGGTGAGTGGCATCCCGAAACACTCCGCTCGCAGCTAGACGCTTCTATGAATTTGGAGCCGGATGAGAAGGTGCATGAGTTGGAGATCGTCGTCCAACGCATGCGATCGGTGCTCGGTGAAGATCACCTGGAGACCGTTCGCGCCGTGGCGCTTTACTTGAGTACTCTTAGCAAGATACAGATACACAAGGAGAAGGCCGACCTGGTTTGTGAACAGGCGCTCGCATTAGTGAATCGTCTGTTGCCAGTTTGGCATGTCGATCGCGTTGAGGCGACCATTCGCTGTGGGCCGAACGTCAATTCGCGTGAAGATAGAGTCGACGTACTGCGCGCGGCATCGGAAGCGGCTGAACTCGAATTGGGACCTCGCCATGCGACGACGCTTCAGCACAAACAAAAACTCGCGACGTTACTCATGGCTATGCCGGATCACGCTGAGGCAGAATTGGTTCTACGAGAGATTCTCGACGTCAAGCTTGCCGCTTATGGTGAGGCGCATCCCGAGCTTATTCAAACGCAACACAGGCTTGGCAATCTGCTGAGTGGCATCAACCAACTCGAAGAAGCGGAAGAGCTGTTGCAGCAGGCTGCGGATCTTGTTGCCTATCGCGACAAAAAGCATGCGATTTTGATCCACAACTTGGGTTTCGTTCAATACAAGCGCGGCAAGCTTGAGGAGGCGGAAGCTAATATGCGGCGATCGCTCGAACTGCGAATCATGAACGGTTACATGAACACCGTCAGTTGCAGAGCGAATCTTGCGAATGTTCTGGCGGATGCTGGAAAATTCGACGAAGCCGAAGCCATGGCGCGTGAAGCTGTTGATCGCCGGATGAAGAAGATCGAGAAGAAAAAAGCACTCGCCGATCGTGAGCTTGATAATGGCAGAATGCGACCCAAAGGGGATAGGCATTTGATGCGCGCCCGTCGTTCGCTCGGACGTACGCTACTCTTGAAGGGGGAATTTCAGGGAGCTGAACGCGAACTTAGCGAATCGTACGATGTTTGCCTGGCGACCTACGCGGCCGAAGACGATGCATGCCGGGGTTTGGCGGGACTTATGGTCCGGCTCTATGAATCGATGGATGGGGACGATCGCGGAGCAGACCACGAAGATACGGTTCTTCTTTGGCAGTCACGCGCAGGCGAGTGATGGTCAAGGCGACCAGTCTTCGTCGCAGAAACAGAATTTTTCCTGGGAGCGTTCGACAGGTTCAACATCTATCACCAGAATCGCTTGTCGTGCCGCTTCGTGTTCGGATTCGTCGTAGGTCATATCGAGCGTTGTCCACTGATTTCGCGCGAACAACGGATGGGGTAATAGGTCGCCAGCGTTCACGAGTTCTTGTAACCGCCGGACGGCGATACGATAGCGGAATAGAAAATCTCGAAAATAGGATTCCGGCCAAGGTATAGAATCCAGTTGGCCACGCGAGATCGCCTTCTGTACATCTGGTGGCAGTTGTATCCACCAAGCTTCCAGTAGTTTAGCAAAGTACTCATACGCTGCCCGACGATTTTTGTGGTTATAAATCTCCTTTGACATGACCGTGATCGCCGGTTCAAGCCCTTTGTTCCTTGCCAGGTGCTGTGCAATCTGCGTGGTCATGACAGGGCCTAAATCCAGGTACGGATCGCAGAGTCTTGCCCAGGCGCCTTGCAGGTTGTTCTTCTTCAGCTCAATGAGAACCTCGACTCGCGCGACCGGACCTGTGGGATCAGTCATAGGCAGCGAGTTGGCAAGTTCAACGTAATACGCGGCCTGATCAATGTCGCCGCATCTTGCGGCCGCGTCTGCGAGATAGGCGGCCAGATTGCCTGATTCCGGGTATGCGCGAAAAGCGCTCAACATTCGCGGGTAAGCGAGTTCGCCTTCATCAAGTGCCAAGTGAACATAACCAAGCAGGCACTCAACAACAGGATCTGGTTTGGTGAGAGGCAGACGTGTCCAGCTCTCGACTTGCGTGAGGTAGTCGCGCAGTTGGAAGGCGATCAATCCAAGACAGCGTAAGTCGGTAGGGGACGCGTCGGCCA
>JBMYUM010000424.1:0-3701 GCA_049605375.1 Phycisphaerae bacterium
AGACGAGTGCAAACGATGAGAATGTCGTGCAACCATTGAATGTCATGGCGTCGCGACAGGCTGAGACGAATGTCGGCCAGCATTTGATGGAAACACTGTCGGATACACAAATGGAAGTCGCGCTCCCCGAATTGAACATCAATCGTTCGGGCGGTGCGAATTCAGCGGTGGAATCGACACAACTTGACGTACCTGCACCCGAAGCTGTTGCCGTCAACCGCCCAGATAGGAGTCTTCCGCCGCTCGCATCACCGGTTCAACCCTCTTCGGATGCCGCGCTTCCCATGGATATTCAAATGCCAGACATTCAGATGTCGGAAAGGGCGACGCCCGAAGCTGGAGAAAGCGAAGCACAAATGGCTGACGCCGCCGCATTGGACTTTCCCGCGCCAGTCGCCTGGGAGGGAGCGGATTCAGCGGCCCATGCAGATTCGAGTGTCTTGCCTCGTTTGTCTGCCAACATACCGTCATTGGATGCATCTCACTTAGGCTCGGCCATGGATGCCATGCGTCGCCAGGAACTGGCCGTCGAATTCTCCATCCCCGAGCCGACGTTGTCATTACAAGAGATGATGGGCCTCAGTCTTGATCTCGACGATCTAAATGTTCCTGATCAGAGCACGATGGATTCGCTTTCATTGACTGAGGAGGCTTTCCGCGCCCTGCCGGTTGCACCGGAACGCAATGCCGCGTTCGCGCAACGTGCCGAAGAAGTTCGCGAGGATCGTGTTGAGGAAGGAGGCGGCTCGGAGGAAACAGAGCGTGCAGTAGCCGATGCCCTTAAGTGGCTCGCTGCCCACCAGTCAGAAGATGGCTCATGGGACGCTGATCTCTTTGATGAAGAGTGCGGACAATGCGGTGGCGAATCGGCGGCTGCTGTGGATCGTGGGATCACCGGACTTTCACTGTTGTGCTTTCTTGCCTCGAACCATACGCATGTGGATGCAGGACCCTATCAGGATACGGTTGCACGGGGTCTTCGTTTCCTTCGCAGCGGCCAGTCCAGGAATGGCGATCTTCGGGGCGAAGAGACAATGTACTCGCATGCCATCGCAACGATTGCCTTGGCGGAAGCGCTCGCTATGTCAGAAGATTCATCTCTTCGCGATCCGGTTGAACGAGCCATCTCGTTTATCGATCGAGCGAGAAACGCACGCGATGGTGGATGGCGCTATGATCCCGGGCAGGCGGGCGATACGTCCGTTCTTGGTTGGCAGGTCATGGCGCTGAAGTCGGCAGGGACAGCCGGACTTGAAGTCCCCTGGGAGTCCTTGTACGCCGCCAAAAATTGGTTGGACGCCGTCGGTACGGGAAGGCATGGTGGCCTATACCAGTACATGCCCGGCAGGGGGCCATCAACCAGTATGACCGCGGAGGGGCTCTTCGTTCGAAAACTACTCGGCGAAACGTCGAACATGCCACGTCGTCGAGAATCTGTGGAACGTATTCTCGATGAAGTTCCCACCTGGAGCGATGAGCCGAATACGTATTACTGGTATTACGCGACACTCGCATTGTTTCAGGAAGGCGGCGATAGCTGGAAGAGCTGGAACGCGCCCATGGTACAGACGCTGCTCACGGCACAACGACGTGATGGCAAGGCCGCCGGAAGTTGGGATCCTGCCGATCGTTGGTCGCGCGTCGGCGGACGTGTCTATCAAACGGCGATCTGTACCCTGACACTTCAAGTCTACTACCGCTATTTGCCCGGTTACGCCAAACCGATTCCCGAGGACGCTATCGGCCGGATAGAAGGCGTCGTCCGTGATTCGGCGACGGGCGAACCGATTAGCGATGCGATGGTCAGGCTGGATCTGGCGGATCGGGAAAATATACGTGTCTCAACAGACGCCGATGGGCGGTTTGAATTGTATCCACCGCCGTTGCCCGACTTCTTTGCGCTATCGGCGTCGGCCGAGGGCTTCTTGCCGGATACCGTCAACGTTCCACGGGCGATGGTGATGGGCAAAACGCTCTCCCGTGATTTCAACCTGACACGCATGGAGAATCCAATCATCGCGCTGGAAGCTGATCCGCGTGTACACCACCTGGGGGATGATGACTTTTCCGGGCGAATCAACAGCCAGTTTCAACGCGATGCAGAAGGCAGTCGTATCGAAATGAATTTTGAACTATCAGAAAGTGATATTCGTGCCTCCGGCCTGAGGCGTGGCGATGATGACGTCACTCTCACCATGATGGTCAAAGGAGTACAGTTGGTGCACCGCCTTTTCGTAAACGACCAGCTACTGGACGAGCGGCTTGAGGATTCACCGGCCAATGGAAGCTTTGGCGAATTTACGACAACGTTCCCCCGATCCTGGCTGCGTCTCGGTGAGAACAGCTTTGAAATTCGAGCCAGTCGCCGTGGGAACGACGTTGACGATTTTGAGTTCGTCAACGTGAAGATCAGACTGGCCGAACAGCCTTGATCAACATTCCCGGCTGTTGAAGCAAACAGAGAGCGACACGTTCCGCAAGCGACGACGTCGTGTCAATCAGTTTGAACTCAGTCGGCTGTCGGCAGGCCGTACGCGGAACGTATCGTAACAGCGTGCGAATACGTCCATGTCCTTCTTGTTGATTTCGCCATCATCGTTCAAATCGATGTCGGGGCATTCGCCTTCACGAGGTTCCAGGCCGGCAAGGCAGTCTCGCATGAGATCACGATCGACCTCGTCGACGACGCTATTCCCATCGAGGTCACAATCACCGATTTCGCAGAGATCCAAGATGTCGTTGCCATTGATGTCGAGCTGAACATCGTGTTGGATTTCGCACGAGTCGGTGATGCCATTCAGATCGCAGTCGGCCTCGCACGAATCAGGGATGAAATTCTCGTTGCAGTCTTCAATTTGTCGGCGTCGTGCGTCACAGGCATCGATGCCTCCGTCATTATCGCAGTCGACGATAAACGGTGATTCCAATGCTCCCATATCCGCTCGACAGGCAAAGATGCGTGGCTGATTCATCAGATCGACATCGGACACAGGTTCTTCCAATGCCATCGCAGCAGCATTGATGCATGGGGAATTTTCGCCAAGCCTGTAGTCTGTAATCTTGTAATTACCGAAAACTTCAGCCAGAAAATAGCCGGAGCTCCAAATCGTGATGCTTTTCTCAGTATTGGCCACGATTGGATAGCCCAGCTGCACTTGAGAGTCCGTTGCGACGTTCGCGATCGCGCCAACAAGTTCACCGGGAACAAATGTCGCATCGAGATCGACGAAGCGGAATTGCTGCGGATGTGCTGTCGCTTCATTGACGGATGACCACGTTCCGTTGTGGGTGAACCGGAAACCAGGGTCTTCGCTCTTGTTGAATGCGCCGCTTGCGCCGGCTTCGACGTTCGTAAAGACCACGGTTGATGTGCCGGTTCCGCTCGCCGGTGTATTGCCAAAGTGGATACTGCTCCGAACCACACCATTGTTGACGCCGTTCGTACTGATTCCACCGTCACTCCACTGTGCGGTGTTCCCGGCAATCGTACACTGAATCATCTGGGGATGACTGAATCCGGTGGAACGCAACGCACCACCGCTGGCGCCATGGTTGTCCGCAATCAGGCAGTTGGCAAAAATCGGTGCACTACCATTTTCGCACGCAATCCCGCCGACATAGTTTCCGGTGATTACCGTTCGTTCGACGAGCGGCGATGCCGCGTCACAGTATAGGCCTGCACCAGGGCCGCCCTTGAAATT
>JBMYUM010000425.1:0-3680 GCA_049605375.1 Phycisphaerae bacterium
GCTGACACCGACAACGACATGCTTTCCGATGGGTTCGAACACAACCAATTCTCGGAGAATGGATGGTATGTTGCGGGAGCTGTGAACAAGTTCGTCACGTCCGATCCTCTGGATCCTGATGACGATGGGGATGGCCTGCTTGATGGACAGGAATGGAGAGGAGCTGACGGCATTGGTTACGGTGAGCCTGGTGATGCGGGCGACGCTACGGATCCCAACAATCGTGATTCCGACGGCGACTGTAACGATCAACCGGTAGCGACCAATTGTTGGGACGGTCAGGAACGAGGTGTTGGTCGAGATCCGTTGGTTGGCGATGTCAACGTGATCGTCAGCCTCGACTTCATTTCCTTCGGCTACCCCGGCTGCGAAGAGGGGCCGGTTACGTTCCGTTACTTCGAGCTGCAGAACGGTAATTTCTTCACGCAACGGACAGGTGTTGATGGCGGCCCTGTGTCCCTCTATCAACACTGCTGTGCACCGGATTTCCGCGATAGTGACATCGATGCATCGTGTACGAGCTCCAACCCGCATTGGGGATGCCCATGGTGGATCGAACGTGGCACGTCAGCCAAACCAAGTGACATCTGGGGCAGTGTGTGCGGCAATTCGACGATTAACAACGACCCTCCGGTACGCAGGTTCACATCGTTCCGACCTAGTGAACAGATCACCATAACAAGTGATGTACTTCTCGAGAACGATGATTCTGGAGGATGCAACTTCGCTCCCGAATCGTATGGCAGGATGACGGAGATCAATCTGACCTATCCCTTCTCAATCGATGACTTGATTATCGTTGAGACCCTGGGATCCGTTGGATGTGGATTGACGCTAGAGTTTTCTGTCACGCTTGAGTAGGCACGCGAGTCGCATCAGGAATTTGAGATGAAAGCCAGCGTCACCATTCCATTCGCTCTTGCGCTTGCATCAACAGCTTGCATCTTTGCCGGCTGTGGAGCGAGTGTGAGTGATCCGAGTATCGACTCAACAAATGCAGGTGTAGCTTTCGAACGTGGCGTCACCAACTTCGATACTGCACCAGAGGAGGGAAGTCCCCGTTCTGCGTTAGACGATGCGATAGCAACGATTGACGATTTCAGCCGCCATGACGAACAGGGTGCATGGAACCATCTGCCGTCGGCAGGCGGGTTAGTTGGGGCGTGCTGCCTTCGTGGTGGTTGCTTCGTTGACTCGATGGATGCCTGTGCCAGCGAAGCTGGAGCCTATCTTGGCGATGATACTGATTGTCACGCATGTGCAGGGCTGGCCTTCGTGCTGCTTGAAACGACAGACACGGATCAGGATGGGTGCTCTGATCTTGATGAGATACTGGCCGGGACAAACGCGCTGGAACCTGGTGATTGTCTCGACTTCGATGGCGATGGCATCCCCAACGGTGAAGATCAGGATGTAGACGGTGACGGTGACCCGAACGGTACCGATCGCGATGTCGATGGCGATGGTATCCCCAACGACGATGACGACGATATCGACGGCGATGGCATGGCAAACGATCAGGATGACGACGACGACGGCGACGGATTGCTCGATCTGTTTGATGGCGACGATGACGGAGATGGCGAACCCGACGACGAAGATGAAGACAATCAGCCGGAAGAAGACGAGGACGACGAATCGTGTTCTGAAGACGGAGACTGCGGCTCCGACGAGTATTGCGACGGTGACACATGCCGGGCTGTTTGTGACGGAAACAGTGATTGTCAACGTTCCGAAGTTTGCGAACAGCGAAAGTGCATTTTGAAGTGTCAAAGGGCGAGCGACTGCAAGACCAACGAATTCTGTGATCGAACGGGGGGGAGGTGTCTGGCGAACCCGAGCTGCGACAACACACCCTGTGACTTCGGATTCTATTGTGACCGGGGAAGATGCACGCGAATCGAAGAATGCGAATCCGATATCGATTGCCGGCCCGAAGATTTTTGCGACAAGTCAAACAACCGTTGTGCCAAGAAGGATGAATGCGATCGCAATTCCCAATGCGAAATGGGATACACCTGCGATCCGGACGGTACCTGCACGGAAATGCCGGAGTGCATGAATAATCGTGACTGTCGAACCAACGCATCGGGTAGCTACTACTGCAAAAGTGGCCAATGTGTGCAGTTCTGCCAACGTCGGGACGATTGCGGTCCCGGGCAGAAATGCAACAGCGGCGAGCGCGAATGCGAAGATGAGTGCACAAGAGACTCGGACTGCCAGGTGAACTTCAGCGCTACGGATTATTACTGCATCAGTGGCGCATGCGAAGAGGCGACTGAGTGCACCGGCGATCTCAGTTGCCCTGAAGGCAAGATATGCAAGTTGCGTCGGTGTGTGCCGAGCGATTTGTGTGAAGAAGACACCGATTGTGACGGCCAGTGCGATGATCTGGTTCCTGGTCTTGAGGAATGCAAGTGCGACAACGATCGCTGTAAGGCTGTTTCAATACTTGACTAGATCGGAGCGTAAACGTTCGAGCCGGTGAACTTCACGTGATCGAGCCGACGGGTTGGCGGATTGCTGACACCGAATGAAATGAAAGACTGCCGTTGATTGCGGCGGTATCAGGGAGTTATCTCATGGATATACAAACTTGGTCGATCATGACGACGCTGGCGATCGGATTGGTTGCCGGAAGCACACAGTCGCTTGGTGAGCAGGTCGGTGAACAGGGGCGTTTGCGCGTCGCCGTCGATGATGTTCGCCGCAGTGTTATCCATCTTGCGAATGAGCCGTCGCCCGCACGCCAGACCGCAGGCGAATCAGATTGCAATGACAATGGCACATTTGATTGGATGGATATTGAGAACGGAACAAGTTCCGATTGTGACGACAGCGGTGTGCCGGACGAGTGTGAGGTGTACAACCGTCTGGATTACTCGTTTCGTGTCGAACCTGGCGCACCTCTTCTCGATGGTGTTACAACGACGCGAACATACAACGTGCCTGAGACCGGCGATGTCATCGATATCGATCTTGGGCTGAATCTGGTTCACGACTATCCGGGTGATCTCATCATCAGCCTTTCGCATGGCGGTGTTACGGTCGACCTCTATTACTATGGTCCATGTACTGGGTGTCCCGCGACTTGCGGAATGCAGGGGACGATCTTTGACGACGAAGCGCCGACGGCGATTCCCTGTGTCGGGATGAATGCGGGCGTTTACTACCCTCATCAATCACTGACGGCATTTGACGGGATGGATGCTTCCGGTGAGTGGACGCTCGAGATCTTTGATGGATTTGTTGGCTATGAAGGCCAATTGGATGGCTGGTCTCTCGCCATTAAGACGGCTACCGGAAACGACTGTAACGGCAATTCCCTACACGATGCGTGTGATGTGGAATCGGGTGGTTCAGCGGATTGCAATGGCGACGGATTCTTGGACGAGTGCGAACTTGAGGCTGGTGCTGCTGACTGCAACCAGAATGGAGTGCCCGATCGGTGTGAGGTCGGTCTGGATGGGCAGTCTGTCGATCAGTGGGCTTCCGAAGTGCTTGATTTTAGTTCGCAGTATAGCGCCTTTGGCTACTCTGCCGCGCAGGCCCTCGGCCCACCAAATACGCCTCAGTACGGCGATTACGGAACGGCGTGGGCGCCATCAAGTTATAACGGGACCATTGAGTTTCTTTCCGTTGGATTCGATACGCCGGTTTACGCAGAAGGTGTGACGATC
>JBMYUM010000426.1:0-3674 GCA_049605375.1 Phycisphaerae bacterium
AAAGACAATCCTGATCCTGAATCTCGACGTGAAGCACCATCCGCCGATCGATCATGCCGGCGTCGCACAGGCACGCGCTGAAATTTCGTTTGAGTTCGTCGATGGTGAACTCGGCGAGGAAACCGAGCTTGCCGGCGTTGACTCCGATCAATGGAATCTGCGATACGCCGAGGGAACGTGAGATTCCGATGAGCGTTCCATCTCCGCCGAGAACGATCAGTCGTTCTGCCCCGGCGTCAACTGCGGCTTTCGCGTCGGCGCCGAGTGTTGCTCCCAGCAGATTGCATTTGTCGCTGACGAACGTCTCAAGGTCGGCCAGCACCGATTCAATGCCTTCCTTGCGGGGATTCCCGATGATGAAAATAGGTGTGTCGTTCTTTGCGTTTTCCATGAATGCGGACACGTAGGGTTTTGAACAGACCGCTTACTCACATGCAAATCTACGTGAGTTCGATCGCAGACACCGACAATGGGCCACGATCATACAATGCACTTGATGATTCGTCAGCCGCTCGACGCCCATGTGGCGTCGAAACGGCCTTCGTGAGTCAGCCCCAACCGGGAGCGCTATTCTGGGCTGTATGCACTTCCGGTCGGCGTCCGCGCTCCGCCCGAAGCGGAAGCGTCTTCATCAAACATCTGTTTTCCCAGGAGGCGCTGAACGGCTGCCGCGATGCCGGCGACATCGATTCCGCATTCTGCCAGCTGCCCGCCTCGTGAACCGTGCGGAATGTAACGATCTTCCGGCATACCGAGTCGAGCCATCAGTGTTGTGGGAAGCTGCATATCTTGCGCGGCTTCAAGAACGGAAGAACCGAATCCGCCGGCCACGGAGTGATCTTCAACCGTCACCACAGGTCTTCCGTCGGTGAATGCGTCTCGAACCATGTCACGGTCGACCGGTTTTGCAAATCGGGCATTGACCACTTTCACATTGATGCCCTGTTCTGCCAGCATTTCTGCTGCGCCGATTGCGTTCAGACCTGTGACACCGTACGCGAGAATCGTCGCATGTTCGCCCTCGCGAAGCGTCCGCGATTTACCAAGCTCGAACTCCGGTCCTTTGCCGAGCGGTGCCGGTACGTTGTCGCGCGGGTAGCGAATGGCGCAAGGGCCATCCAGGCTCATTCCAAACTTCATCGCCTGCTTCAGTTCGTCTTCGTCGATTGGTGACATCAACACCATGCCGGGCAAGCCTCGCAAGTAGGTAATGTCGAGGAAGCCATGGTGAACTGCGCCGTCGCCGCCGACTAGCCCAGCCCGGTCAATACAGAACATGACGGGGTGTCCTTGTAGTGACACTTCCTGGAACACCTGGTCGAACGCTCGTTGCAGGAACGTGGAGTAGATCGCAGCGACCGGTCGGAGGCCGGCTTTGCACATTCCGGCAGCCATGTCGACGGTGCATGATTCCGAGATGCCGATGTCGCGGCAGCGATCGGGGAAGTGTTGTTCAAACTTGTTGAGCCCCGTTCCATCGGGCATGCCGGCGGTCATCGCCAAGACGCGAGGATCGACTTCTGCGAGTTCAATGAGACTGTCGACAAATGCATTCGTCCAGCTTTTGCCGCCACTTCCCTTGATGACGACCTTGCCACTGTCCACAACGAACGGCCGCGGGCTGTGCAGCCTTCCCGGTTCGCGCGTCGCCCAGTCTTTTCCCTTACCTTTGACCGTATGGACGTGAAGGAGGACTGGATGGTTGACGTCTTTCAGCATCTCCAGAAGTTCGACGAGGTGCGGGACGTCGTGACCATCGACCGGCCCGACATACTGGAACCCAAGCGATTCAAAGATCTGTCCGGGCGATACCGTTGCCTTAATGCCTTCCTTCAGGTGAGCGATCATCTCGAAGGCCGGCTTGCCCAGTAAAGGCAATTTCGGCAAAAGACGCTTCGTTTGCTCTTTGACGTCTTCGTAGAAGTTGCTTGCCCGGAATCTCGCCAAGAAGTCTGCCACACCGCCCTGGGTGGGCGAGATTCCCCATTCGTTATCATTGAGGACAACAAGGAATTGTCGCTTCAGCGTGCCGGCCTGATTCAACCCTTCGAATGCGACGCCATTGACGATGCTGGCGTCACCAACGAGGGCCACTGTTTTACGGTCTTCTTCATTGAGTTGGTCGGCCAGTGCCATGCCGACTGCCGTGGGGACGGCCGTTCCTGCGTGGCCGACATTGAACAGGTCGTAATCGCTTTCGTTGGTGTCCGGAAAACCGCTCAACCCTCCGTCCTGACGAATGGTCGCGAAACGATCCTGTCGTCCCGTCAGCAGCTTGTGCGGGTAGCATTGATGACCGACATCCCAGAGGAGTCGGTCGTGCGTGAAGTCAAACACACGGTGCATGGCGATCGTCAGCTCGGTAACACCCAGATTGCTCGTCAAATGTCCACCACGTTTTCCCACGACCTCCACGATGCGGGCGCGAATTTCTTCTGCCAGTTGCGGAAGCTTCTCCAGCGGGAGCGCTCTGACGTCATGCGGTGACTTGATGTTTTCGAGCAGGTTCATACGATTGTGACCTTCCGTTTCGAATTCGGACATCTAGATTACCACGCCGGGGATGCCCTTACCCTTCAGCTCACACGTGATATTCTACTGTTTTCAGCTCGGATTGTACGTTTCACAATTTCAATAAGTTCGGTTCACAACGAAACGGCTGAGCGCTGCCAGCATCTCGGACGGACCGTCCAAGGCTGCCAGTGATTCCGTTGCCACCTCGCTGTAACGAACGGCGGCCTGGCGGGCTTCTTCCAGCCCGATGCAGGCGACAAGGGTCTGCTTGCCTGCAGCGTGGTCTTTTCCTGTCGCTTTCCCGAGCGCCTCAGATTCCGCCGTCACGTCCAATAAGTCATCGGCAATTTGGAAGGCCATACCCAGATTACGTCCAAAGACTGCCAGATGTTCCTGTTGGGATTCCGTCCCACCGGCAGCGATGGCTCCCAATCGGCAACTGGCTTCAATGAGGCGTGCGGTTTTGCGTAGTTGGATGTATTCGACGATCTCAGCGTCCGGTGCCTGCTTTTCACCTTCCAGATCGGCGGCCTGGCCTCCGATCATGCCGATCCAGCCGGTTGCTTCGGCAAGTTCGTTGACAAGTGCAACGGCCGTCGCGGGTTCGTAGGCACCGCTGGTAATCAGTTCAAAGGGGAATACGGCGAGGGCGTCACCGGCAAGAATGCCCGTGGCTTCGCCAAACTTCTTGTGGCAAGAAAGCTGGCCACGGCGAAGGTCATCGTCGTCCATGGCCGGGAGGTCGTCGTGCGTGAGGCTGAACGCGTGGATGCACTCGATCGCTGCGGCAACGGTTTCGACGTCGTCGTAAGTGCCGCCACACAGGTTGGCTGCCTGGAAAGCCAGGAAAGGCCGTAGTCGTTTGCCGGGCGCCAGGGCCGCGTACTCGACTGCGAGGCGAAGGCGTTCGGGTACGTGATCAGATGGAACGACCAATCGCTTGAGTGACTGATCAAATCGCTCTGCGAAAACTCGTAGGGCGTCTTGCAGCTTGGTATCGGAGATGGCGGTCAAGCGGCTCGATCCGTGGTGTCTGGGGTGGCAATAGCTCAATCTACCCGTGTCGGTGGGCGTTCCGGCACGCTCCACAATCCATATCACAGATTATTATAGCCTTGGGGCTGGACTCGACAATCGACGTGGCGTGGCGATGCGAGAGT
>JBMYUM010000427.1:0-3654 GCA_049605375.1 Phycisphaerae bacterium
AATCAGGAGATTCGCTGGAGTTTTGCGAACGAACCGTGGGGGCGAAAGCACCGCTTCAGGACAAAATGACTTTTTCAACGGGCTGTTAACCCCATCCCTGATCAAAGATCCTGAGGCCAATTCTCTCGCCGGCACATGCCCGGCAACCAGAATCACGTTGGATAGCAACCGGCCACACCGTTCAATATTCCATTCCGCCTCCCTCGTGATCACAGCAACCCAGCGCATACACAGAAAAATAGAATTTCTTGGCGCGTTGCACGCCAAACTGCGTGTACCCCTGAGGGAGACCTGCGCCGCCGCGAGTAGAGACCGGGAAGTAGTCGAGGTCGTCCCCAAGGATGGTGTGACCAACGGCGAAGACGAACGCTCCATGAGCCAACACATGATCGTCTCGGCACCAGTGCCTTGGATCAGAAAATCGTCTCATTGTTCATAAGGAATAGACAAATGTCAGGCTTGCTCATCAAATCAACCGGCGTGATGTCGCTCATCATCAGCAGCGTGGCATACGCAAGCGACAGCCAGCTCGTGATCGACTGGTACACCATTGACGGTGGAGGTGGGTACAGCAGCGGCGGAGGCCTCGAACTCGAAGGCACCATTGGACAGCCGGATGCTGGGACAAGCTCGAACGGCAACCTCGTCCTCAATAGTGGATTCTGGAACCTCGCCATACTCTGCAGCAGCATTGATGCCGATAGCGACGGCGTCGATTCCTGCACCGACTGCAACGACAACAACAGTGATGTATTTCCAGGCAACACAGAAATACGCTGCGACGAAATTGACAACGACTGCAACCCGGCCACCCTCGACAATCCCAACGAAGCATGCACGGTCCAGGATGTCATTCTTGCCGCACAGGGACCACGTTATCTTGAGGTGACGCCGGCCGATGGCGCAGTCCCGGTCGCACTGCGCGTATTCTCCGAAGACGCCCCCTGCTTGTTGAAGTACATCGATTTCGATCCGGACGGGGAACTCGCCGCCGAAGGCGTTTCCACCCTGGTCGATGCGCCGGTCTATCGCCTTCCCTCCGAATGGGGAACCCGCTTTGTCCGCAGCATGGATATCGTGCCCGACTATCGCTACAGCGTGCAGCCCGAAGTCGAAGGTGTAGGCACGGTCGCGCAGGCCGCGACATTCAAAACCTTCCTTCACGGCGATGTCGACAACAGCGGTGTGGCAAACCTGGCCGACGCACAACTCGTTGTCCTGGGGTTCCAGAACAACCTGCAAACACCACGTGGTGCGGTCGACCTCGCCCCCTGCACCCCAAACACCATCGTGAATTTTGAAGACATTCAGTATGCCATTTTCGGATTCCAGAATCAGACATACGGCGCGATCTGCCCGCTACCTTGCGAAGATGACGGCGCCACGGCCGCTACCGACCACATGCAGACGCAAGCAGTCAGCCTGAAACTGCACGCCGAGAAAAGGCTGATCACCGCGGGAGAAACGATCGAAGTCCGTGTCTTGATCAGTCACGCGCCGGATCGTCATACCGCACAGATCGCTGTCGATGCCCAAGGCGGAGACTCAGGCAACTTGGAACTCGTCGATGCCTGGATCGAATACGAATCACCCGACGCGGCGATGGCCAATCTGAGCATACTCGATGCCACGAACCTGACACAGAGCGTGACTGGTGCGGCAAGCCTCGACGGACCGGTCGCCGTCACAGCCGAAAGCCACCTGGCAACGTTCATGTTCGAAGCGTCTCCAAACGCCGCCGGGACATTTACAGTCAGCATTCCGGATGACGAGAACATCTTGATCTTGAATCACGAAGGGCAACGAGCAGCGATCGAACCAGCACAGCCGCTCACCTTCAAGATCGATGATTCTGCCATGCGTACGCCGTCGCTTCGAAAACACAACACGAATGGCTTGCTGGATAACAAGTGATCGGTAGAGAACAGGAGCCGGCATAAACGGACGCCACACCAAACCGCGGCTCCGATTCAAAGAAACGATCGAATCTCGACGCCGCGACCACCCACCGTAACACTCTCAAACGTTGCAGCAAGACGACGTCACGCGCTACTCCAACCAATCCGCGTCGTACAACTCGATGAACGTAGGCGGTATGCACTCCTGATCCGGATCCGAAACGAGATCGAAGACCCATGCCACCGAACCACGTGGCCCCTCGTGCCGCCGGCCGTTGAACTGCGTCGCACCATGCCACTCGCCGGTTGCAATCAGCTCAAAATGAGTAAACTTCGCGGCCGCCTCGTCATACTCAGCCCAACCCGTCAAATCAACCTTCATCGCCCGAGGCGATTTCCGCGTCGGCGTCCAAACACCATCGCTGGATGCCTGAGTGTGCCCCTTGATCTCGAATTGAACGCGACTCCCCTTCCGATGGACAATATGAACAGGCTCCATGTCCATCACGATGTCATTCGAATGATAAGGAATGGTCTGACCGCGCGCATTGTCAACAAGATGGAACCGAGTCAAACGAAGCATCGGATTGAAGTTGCTATCCGTCTCGCGCCGCAATTCTTCCGGCAACCAACCCTGCATCTCCGAAGCGCTGAACCACACATAGTCGCGATTCCACCGCTCTTTGGGCTTACCATCTTCTGTCAAATCTCGAATCGTCGAACGAAGCACAAGCCCGTCACGAGGCACTTGATTTTCGCGGCGCCCGGTCGGTGCACTCGACGCGGTTCGCGCAAATCGCTGATCCAGAGGCGTCGATTTCCACTTCACAAGGCCGTTCTCAATCGTCTTCAACACCACATCGGGGTTAAGCGAGTTCACCGACGCCAACAGTTTCCCGGAAGGCGTACAAACATAAATGCCCTGGCGCGTCCCCCCCTGACCTCGGTAGTGCCCATGATCAGCAAACGATTGCAGAAACCTCGACTCATCATCGTCGCCGGTCTGCAATCGATAGACCTCGTCAGCGGCAGCGACAAACGAACGCGACGCCGCAATCACTCTCTTATCTGTCCAGACGGACCGCCGGCCCGAAACACCGTTGTTTCACGTACAGCCCAACGGGTGCCCGTTCATGAGCCAGAGCAGCAGGGGTTTCTGCCCCTCATAGGCACGCTCCACGCCCTGGTGCAGCGAGGGTAGCCATGGAATCTGCATGAACGCCAACTCCTGCTCGGTTGGCAACACCTTCTTGCGAAACGATGGGTCGATCAGGGGCTTCCCATCTTCCTCGGCCCAGAATCTGATCCCAGATTCACGGGAACCGCCACCGTTCGAAACGGCGCATCCGATCACAACCAGCGCAATACATGCATGCGTGATCAATGCAGCCTCGGCGAATCTACGTCGTCGTGGGAAACACATATCCATAGCCTCTCAAATCAAAATCATCAGAGCCGACGCGACACTCAGAAACATCAACGACGCTCATCACGGTTCTCGTTCAAACTGCGAAACAATGCGCGCAGATCTCGGAACCCACCAATGGTGACAACGACAAAGAGCAGCGCAAACGCACCGAGACCGCCAAACAGGAGAATGGACCAGAGCATCTTCCAGAATTCAATCATGCTTCTGCTCCCGTTTGCCAACCGCGTGTCGCGACGGAAAAAGCAAAGAACCCAGCACCATCGCTCCGAGCGCGGCAATCACCGTGGCCAGTCCGACCATCTCACTGGAAACATCTATACCGAAGAG
>JBMYUM010000428.1:0-3642 GCA_049605375.1 Phycisphaerae bacterium
CGCTGATTCGCCGCGCGGGTCTGCCGAGGGCATGGAAACGGCTGTGTCAGGTAGAGCGGCTTCTGACGTCGGGTCAGTTTGCATGGCGAGCATGTCCGGCATCGCAAACTGTTGACTCTGGCGCCCAGCTCGATCAGTCAATGTGGGTGCATCGAATTGCACTCGCCGAAGCGAGTCGGCATCTGTCGCCTGTGCGAGCCGCGAATGATCAAGTGTCGTTTCCGAAAGTGGTGTCGATTGCCAAGGAGCGGCGTTTACGTTTTCTCGTTCATAGGTGGTGTCTGAAGCAAGAGTGGCGTTAACCGTCACCGGCTGCGGGTCCGCTTGATTTGAGGGCATCACAGTCTCTGGAAGTCGCAGACGCGTTGCCCCGGCATTCACTGACTGCGATGGCTGCTCGGCAACACGAATAGACGGTACTGCAGAGGTCCGCGAAACCGGTACCTGCGAGGCCTCCATAGGCGGCGGCGGAGGCATCGCAGACTCGAGCGTCGTTGCACGGGTGGCCACCGGCGCTTCAAATGCCAGCATCGTGCTCTCCAACGGTCGACTGAGTTCCGCCTGCGATTTCTCGACTTGGCGCTCCACTGGCGACGGCATATCGACCTGCGTGAGCTTCGACGTCACCTGTGCCGCAAGCCCGCCCGAAACATCGCGTGCAGCCAACGATACGATGATGCCCTTACCTTCATTCGACCCGTTGGGTATGCCTGCCGTTACCTGCCACAATGCAAGCAGGAACATGAGGACGACATGCGCGAGCAGAGATGCAATCAGACAACGAGCCAATAGGCTCATTTCACGTCCCTGTACGCTTTGAAGCAGGTACAGCAGCAGGAGAATGAGCAGGAGTGCCAGAAGAGCAAGCAGCAGCCACCGCCCCACGTCGTTCCAAAAACCAAGCCAGTCAAAGGAAGCACGCCCATAGTCAACGCGGCGGAACACCTCCCGTGACTTCGTATGGAACAGATCAAAATCCAGTTTGGACGCAGACTCAGACGACACCTGCACATCGTCCTGTGCTGGTGGCTTAGCCTCTTGCTGGTAAGCACCCTGGTCTTCATTCAGATTCTGCAAAGCGCTGTCGCCATTCTCGTTGATCACAGAATCAGAATCGCGGTCTGCCTCGGGCTTTGCTATGGACGACGCAATCTGCTCAACTTGTGGCGCGGCATCCAGCATCACGCGGTTGGAACTGAAGAAAAGACCGAAACCACCCATGTTCAAGGTGGGATCCAATTCGTCGTGACGTGTGTTAACGTCGTCACCGAGATTCGTAACGGATGTCGGCTTTCCATCGATCAACCGGGATCGATACAAATCAAACCCACCAAGACCGCCATCACGATTCGATGCGAAGTAGAGAAAATCCCCGACCGGGCTGATCGCCGGGGCACCCTCATCGTCCTCGCTGTTCAGAAGCACGGCGCGCTCAGCAGGTTGTGGGCCGCTCTCGGTCAACAGGACCGTAAACAAATCGTAATCATTCTTGTATAGATCTTCGCGAACCGTTGCCTGCCAGGCATCCGGGTTCGGCATGTCGGCCTTTTCCTCCGGCCTGTTCGATGCAAAGTACAGGTAGCGATCATCAGGTGTCAGCGACGGACCGTAGTCATTCAGGGAAGAATTCACGGAGGGACCGAGGTTGACAGGTTCCCCGAATTGCGGCGACTCGGCATCATCCGAGCGCCCGAGTAAACGGTGGGCAACCCAGATGTCATAGCCGCCGAATCCTCCGGGTCGATTGCTGTAAAAGTAGAGCGCCGTTCCGTCACGCGAAAGGCAAGCCCCCAGATCATCATATTCGCTGTTGATACCCGCTACTGGAACAGGTTCGCCCCAACCGAGCCCATCGCGGCCGGCCATGTAGATGTCGGCATTGTGCCCGGCTTTTCCGCGAACGAAGAATAGCGTCGAACCGTCATGAGAGACCTTGGGTTCGTAGTCCTCGCCGGTGGTGTTGAACGCGTCCGGCATTCGAACCGGCGGTGTCCAGAGAACTTCACGGATATGCGCCCCTGACTCGGGACGTTCGATGCGATCCGAATCCGTCATCACGGTGTGACCGACAGGCCAATAGGGCCTGCTTGCAGCCAGCGCAATCAGCGAGAAACCCGCCAACGCGATTGCGGTGACAATGATCAACTTGCGCCGCGGCATCCGATCCTTCTTGGTGCGCTGATCCGACATGTGTTCTTCCGCTCCGAAGACAGCACTCATTCGCTATTCGACAAGTACGGTATCCAGGTAAGGCTCCTGAATCCCAGCCGTCTTGCAGACGTCCAGCGCACGTACGATGAATCGATAGGCCGTATCACGATCACCGCGTACGGTGACCTTCTGGTCAGGATTGTCGGCCACCGCCTGGGTCAAGATCTCTTGAAGACGTGACTCTTCAATGGCTTGCCCCGACACAATGATCTGACCGTCGCGATCAATGTTAATGATAAGCTCTTGCAACATGCTGCTGATCGGCGCGGATGACGCGGCAAACGGTAGTGCAATCTGCATCTCACGTTCGTCCTGATGAAATGTCGTCGCAACGAGAAAGAAAATCAGCAGCAGGAAGACCATGTCGATCATCGGCGTCATTTCGAGCCGAACGTCTTGCGATCCGGAATGTTCATCAATAATCACGGCTTGGCATCCATACGTAAGGACTGGTCAATCAAGGCAACTACGCTACTGCACTGCTCTCAAGCGCTGCGGGTGAATCATCCTGTTGCTCCATGCGATCGTCACGATCGCCATGGGCTCCGTGGCTGACGTAGGCTTCGATGAACTCGACTGTCAGCAGGTCCATCTGCAACACCAGCCCGTCGATTCGCGCGGAGATCCAATGGAACGCAATCAGAACCGGAATGGCAACCGAAAGACCGGCTGCTGTGGTGATCATGGCCTGATAGATTCCCTCAGCGAGAAGTTCCGTCTTCCCCAAGGCTTCGCCCGACACCGAAACGGTTTGAAAAGCATCGATCAATCCGAAAATGGTACCCAGCAGTCCGAGCAAAGGGGTAATGGATGCGATCACCGATAACGAACGCAGGTGCTTGCGCAGTCGCAAGATCTCTCGCTTCCCCGCATCTTCGACCTGCTTCTCAAGCCGGTCGATCGGCGCATCGAGATGTTTGATGCCGGCCAGCATGATTCTCGCGATTGGGCTTCCGTTCTTTCTGCAATAGTCAATGGCCTCATCCCGGTCGTACAGGCCATCTTTCAGTATCGACTTGAGACCGGTAAAGAAACCCTTGGGAATCACGCGACTTGTTCGCAGACTCATCATGCGCTCTACGAACACAGCCAATGCAAAGAGTGAGCATACCCCGATCGGTATCAGGATCGGTCCCCCCTTTGTCATGATGTCCCAAACGGACCCGATCTTGGCGCCGCCCGCTTCGCCTCCTCCAGGCGCAGCGGATTCTGCTTGCGCCGTCAGGACCAGTAGGAAATTTGTCATCTCGGGAATCAGTTCCATAGTGCCCTCAATGTTTATGGCTAGGGTGAAGGATCATTCTGTGAGAACGCAGATCCGCGATCGCGAAACAGACGCTGAACTCAATCGGTGCCGCGGCCAGGCACACGAATTTCGCTTCTAGCATTCAACGCAGAGATACGCGATGACGCCATGCGGCCCCAGTCAGA
>JBMYUM010000429.1:0-3628 GCA_049605375.1 Phycisphaerae bacterium
GTTGGTCAGCAGCAGATTGATTCCCTTGGCGCAGTCCATACTGCTGCCGCCACCGACACCGATGATCGCATCGATCTGCTTGTTGCCAAGAAAGGAAAGACCCGCATCAACATGGTCGGTCGTCGGGTTCTCATCAACGCCATCGAAGATTTCGACGTTGATAGAGTGCGCAAGGAGTGAATCAACAGCCAGCTGGACGTGACCTGCTTTTCGTATCCCCGGATCGGTGACGAGTAGAATCGACTTCGCACCGAGGCGATTCGTTTCATCCCCGAGGGCATGAATACCCCCGGGGCGAAAAACGACACGGACGGGAGAGTGCTCAAGGCACTCGGGTACGTCAGGCCCGTTCGAAATCATGCGGCATGCTCGACCTGGAAAGCCCGTTGACGATAAAGGTGCTCGAACAGATTGCCTTCGTGCGGCTGATCCCACGCGAGCTGAATGGTGGGAATCTCACCGAAGTTGAGACGGTCGATGTTCTCGGCCGCCATCAATTGCGCGCGGAAATCCGCATCCTTCGTCAACGCCGTGCATACGAGCGTGGAACCGATACCACTTGCGAGTTCTTCCTGCGGACATTCGATGACCGTCACAAACGGAAAGAGAAACTCGCGGTCAGCCACCGGATGCTCTCGCGATTCGCAGTGGACAACGGTAGGCAGCAGGTATCGGCATCGCCCCTCATTGACCAGTCGCGAGCCACCGCGAACACCTTCAGTCAAATCAACGGCACCGTCGGTCTTGAGCAGACCATCGATCATCTCTGACATGCGCTCCGCCATGGCGGTGTTTGCAAATGCTGCGACCTCGGCGCGATCATCCGCGGCCGGATACGCCTGGACTTTCCCGAGCCGTTCAGCCAACGCTTGCGCAATTTCCTTTGTATGACGCGGAGCCCAAACACTCGATGCGTTGATACAGGAACGACCGCCGTTAGCCGCACAAGACGTCACGATCAAGTCGATGTACTTTTCCCAGTCATCGACCATGTCTTCGCCAAAAATGACCTTGCTGTAACCAGGGCCGTGAAGCTCGACACGTGGGTCGTTGGCCCAGGCCTTGGTCGTATTGGCATCGCCGAACAGCATTGAACGATCGGTCACACGAAGCAACTCGGCCGCACCACCGTGATCGGTCGGATAAAAACCAAACGCTTCCTCCGGAATGCCCGCAGCAATGTACGACTGGATGATACGCAGCGGCGACCAGGGCTCCTCACGACCCGGCTTGATCACCACCGGTGCCTTCAATGCGATGGCCGGAACCCACAGGCCGTGAACACCCGGCGAGTTACTCGGCAGCACGGCACCGAAGATGCGGCCTTCACGGAAGTAGCTCAACATCCCACCCTGATGCTCGCCATACCCGCGATCAAGAATCGACAAATCGAATCCACGGGTCAGACCGCGGAGAACAACGTCTATTTCATTGAGCACGCGATGAATCTTTGAAGCATTCGTGCGACAGTGCTTGATCGGCATCCCGGTCGTTGCAGAGAGCGTCTGAATGTAATCTTCAAACGACTGCATCGAATCACCAACCGGCAGGGTGCCGTTCAAGTAGATGTCCGCTGCCTTACGGCAGATGTCCAGCAATTCGGACATCTTGAAGTGCTCAAGGCACCGGTCGTTCATTCGATCAACGTCGCGGACGAGAAGGCCGCTGTTGGCCATGCTCATTTCGGCAATCGGGTCACCTGTGGCGTGGTCGACGATTGTCGCCTTGTCCATGCTCTCGTAGGACTTGCCGTTTCGAAGAATGGGTACATGCAGCATTAGTACACACCCTCCACGATCGGCGTCTGGAACCCGGAGAACGGGCGAACGTCACCAATGCCATCCCACGGATATTTGTCGCAAGGCGGCGTTCGGTAGCCTTCGTCGCGCTCAAGAAAACGCGGCATGAAGAATTCCTTGGTCAGCGTCGTCAGTCTTGCCCGTCCGACCTCACCATACTCCACCACCTTCTTCGGCTCATCCGGATGCACGACTTCCACCATCGCCCGCGGTGACGGCGCGTGGTAAATCACGCTGTAGTTGTCGGCAGGATCAAATGGTTTGTGGCACGCCAACCCCATCAACGTGTTGCCGTACGTCGGCTGAAAGTCGATCACGCCTTCGAGGAGTTCTTCTCGCGCAAACCGATTGAACTGCGCTGTTAACTGCGTACCGCCACAGAAAACACCCTTGATGCCGATCTTCTTCAGCGACACCTTTTGACAAAGTGCTTCAAGCAACTTTGGCGTCGTGAAGATGCACTGAATGTTCCCATGCGTTCGCAACAGGTTCAGCCCCTGGTCGATGACATGATCACGATACTGGTTCATGATGTTCATCTGACCGGCCTTGATCAGCTTGACGACCCAGCGCGGATCCATATCAACACAGAAGCTGATACCGCCACGGAACTGGCACAGGTGCTCAACCGCCAGGCGCAGGCGACGAGGCCCGCTTGGTCCGAGCATCAGCCAGTCAGCGCCCTTCGGAAACGACTCATCAGACAGCGTCGCGCTGAACTGCTCGTAGTCCGTCTTGAAGTCTTCGATGTTGATACGACTCTTCGGCGTACCGGTGCTTCCACCGGTTTCGAACACGTAAGCCGGTTTGTCCGCCAACGCCTTCGGAATCCAGCGGCGGACATCACCACCACGAAGCCACTCGTCTTCGAATGACTCGAATTTGTCGAGATCGTCATAACATTGGACTTCCTCAATCGGATTCCAATCGAGTTTGGAGGCGTAATCGAGCCAGAACGGGCAGCCGGATTCCGGGCTGAAGTGCCACGCCACGACTTCTCGGGTGTGAGCATCCAGCGCTTCTCTCGCAGCGCGTACTCGTTCGCTAAGTTCCTGCGACTGAGTCTGCATCGTCATTTCCATTATTTACTGGTTCTCAATAGCAAAAAGAGCGCGGCGATTCGTGATATACAGCACGCCGTTCGCCACCACCGGCGTGGTATACACCGAGTTTCTCATATCCATGGTAGCGAGCTCCTTCATTTCCTTCCCGTGCTTCAAGACAACGACTTCACCGTCCTCATCTCCAAGCATGACTTTTCCATCGACAACGAAGGGGGATCCCCAGATCGCGGCGAAGGTGTCATAACGCCAGTGCTGCTTGCCGGTGGCGGCATCCAGGCAATAGAGGAAGCCGCTCAGATCCGCCATGTAGAGCAGACCATCCTTGATAGCCGGGGTCGACAGCGAACGGTTGAAGTCTTTGCCACTGATGTGCCAGACTTTGCCGCTTTCGGTAATGTCACCACGCTTGGTCGGGTCGATCGCAAACATATGGCCCGGGCCTTCGCCGTGCTCAGGGTCCTGGCCAACTGCAAGGAAGACCTTGTCATCGTAAATCACCGGGGTGGTGATGATGTTGTTTCGGGTACCGCGACCACCCAGAATCCACTTGGAATCCTTCGGGTTCAAATCGAATTTCCAGAGCAGCTTGCCGGTCTTGGGCTCAAATGAATAGCACCAGCCATCACCACCGGCAAAAATGACCTGCGGCGTTCCGCCGATCACGCCGTACGTCGGCGATGACCACCCCCCGTGCAGCACTTTTTCGCCGGGATCACTGTTCTCCCAAACCACTTCGCCGGTGTTCTTGTTGACCGCGAGGAAATC
>JBMYUM010000430.1:0-3624 GCA_049605375.1 Phycisphaerae bacterium
CCCGCAGCGAAATGCAGGTCAAGAAGAATGACGAAGTTCTCTTCACCAGCTACGCCGGCACCGAAATCAAGGTCGGCGACCAGGAACTCATGATCATGGACGAAGGCGACATCCTGGGCATCGTTGAGTAACGAACCCACGATCGCATACGTCTTGTACTGAATAAATTAACCGAATTACAACGGGAGATAATCGTTCATGGCAGCTAAGCAGATTTCATTCGACATGGAGGCTCGCGAAGCCATCCGTCGTGGTGTCAAGCAACTGGCACGCGCCGTAAAGGCAACCCTGGGTCCATGCGGACGTAACGTCGTCATGGAAAAATCCTTCGGCTCGCCGACCGTCACCAAAGACGGCGTATCGGTCGCCAAGGAAATCGAACTCGAAGATCCGTACGAAAACATGGGCGCTCAGATGGTCAAGGAAGTCGCTTCCAAGACGTCGGATGTCGCCGGTGACGGAACCACGACCGCAACCGTCTACGCCGAAGCCATCTTCGACGAAGGCCTCAAGAACATCGCCGCCGGTGCCGGTGCGATGGAACTGAAGCGCGGCATCGATCTCGCGATCGCAGCCCTCACCGAAGAGCTCGGCAAGATGAGCACCCCGGTCAAGGATGCCAAGCAGATCGCCCAGGTCGGCACATGTGCCGCCAACCAGAACGAAGACATCGGCAAGAAAATCGCCGAAGCCATGGACAAGGTCGGTAAGGACGGCGTCATCACCGTCGAAGAAGGCAAGACCCTCGACACCACCGTCGACCTCGTCGAAGGTATGCAGTTCGATAAGGGCTACCTCTCACCGCACTTCATCAACAAGTTCGAAGAACTCGCCTGCGAACTCGACAAGCCGTACGTCCTGATCCACGAAAAGAAGATCAGCAACGTGAAAGATCTTGTTCCGGTTCTCGAAAAAGTTTCGCAGTCGGGCCGCCCGCTGCTGATCATCGCAGAAGACATCGAAGGCGAAGCCCTCGCAACGCTCGTCGTCAACAAGCTCCGTGGCACACTGCAGGTTTGCGGTGTAAAGGCTCCGGGCTTCGGCGATCGTCGCAAGGCCATGCTCGAAGACATCGCCGTCCTGACTGGCGGTACCGCGATCTTTGAAGACCTCGGCACCAAGCTCGACAGCATTCAGCTGAGCGATCTCGGTTCGGCCAAGCGCATCCGCATCGAGAAGGAAGCCACCACCATCATCGAAGGTGGCGGTGCAACCTCGGGCATCAAGGCTCGTATCGAGCAGATCAAGAACGAAATCAATGCCACCTCGAGCGACTACGATCGTGAAAAGCTGGAAGAGCGCCTCGCAAAGCTCTCCGGTGGTGTTGCTCAGATCAACGTCGGTGCCGCTACCGAAGTGGAAGTGAAGGAACGCAAGGCACTCGTCGAAGACGCTCTGCACGCTTGCCGCGCAGCCGTCGAAGAAGGTGTACTTCCGGGCGGTGGCGTTGCCATGGTTCGTGCAGCTCACAAGGTTCTGGATGCCGTCGCCAAGAAGGCACGCGGCGACCAGAAGACCGGTGTCGATATTGTTCGTCGCGCCGTTGTCGCTCCGCTGAAGCAGCTCGCTTCGAACGCCGGCAAGGATGGCTCGATCATTTGCCAGCAGGTTGTCGACAGCAAAGATTCGAACTTCGGATTCAACGCACTCACCGGCGACTTCGGTGACATGATCAAGATGGGTGTCCTCGTGCCGGCCAAGGTTGAGCGCGTCGCCCTGCAGAATGCCGGTTCGGTCGCCAGCCTGCTGCTGACCACCGACTGCGCAATCAGCGAAATCAAAGAAGACAAGAAGCCTGCTCCGGCCGGCATGCCAGGCGGAATGCCCGGCGGCATGGGTGGCATGGGAGGCATGGGCGGAATGGGTGGCATGGGCGGCATGATGTAAGCCCTGCCGAAAATGGATTTTCAAGCCGGCCTCGATTGGGACGTGAGAACGACCAGCGGAGGAGATGCCGAGCCCGGGAAACCGGACTCCAAGATACAGGCCGGCACCATTCTCAGCCGGTTGGAGCCTTCCAGCCGTTAACGATAAGAACCCCGTGTGGCACATGCCATGCGGGGTTTTCTACTGCGCATCAGACAGTTGATCGTTGCTTGCACGATTCTGCACACCCGCCGCAGCCAACCGGGCACGAATCGCGTCGACGAATTGCAACTTCTCCGCGTCCGTCGTCGGGGGATGCGACAGGTCGAGCGATCCGCCGTTGGCAAAAGTCACCTTCGCATGCTTCGACTTGCCATGCTCCACGATTCTTGCGTCAACGACCTCGTCCCAAGGGACCAGTTCTCTCATCGGCCGCATCACACGCACCAACAAACCAGCCGGCGTGACGGCCAGAACGAATCCGCTCTTGTGAAACTGAATTCGTCGAACGGCGTAGTAGAACCAAACCACGATCCCCAACAGAAAAGGAATCCCCACAAAGATCGTCCGAAGCGCATCGAACCAACTCGCAAACCCGAAGGTAGGCCTCGAAAGCAGGACCAGTCCCATCATCGTGAAGATGGCCATCCCTATCCACAGGCCATGGGACTTCGCTCGAAACGCACGTGTTTCTCGATCATACGCAAGCCCGCACTCCGGACACGATCCTTCTTCGGGCAGTCCGTAAAGGTTGTAGGCACAGCGAACGCAGTACGTGTTGGTTGGTGTTTCGTGAATCATGCCTGGCTTTCGACAACCACAGTATCACCGATCGGCGATTGCGAGAGCCTATCCAATCGCCGCTGTACTTCGCGGACAAATTCTGTCCTTGCCGCTGTTCCTCCTGGTGGTGGGCTGTCGTGTCTGATTGCCGATCCGTCAGTCAGTTTTATCTCGATTCGATCGGTTCCACGTTTGAATCGGGTGAACGCAATCGATTCAATCGACGACCACACAATGAGCCGATCATCGAACCGCCAATTTCGGAAAAACAGGCCCTGCGGCAGAATGGCGGCCACTGCGCCAATCTGCCTTTGCTTAATAGCACGCGGCGTAAGATAGATTGAAACAACCAGCCACCAGAGTGTAGCGATAATCAACGAATACAGATTCTGATTCCCGAGTCGACCAACAACGAATAGGTAGAGCTGAAGACCTGCATTAGCCGTAAGGCAAATCGCAATCAACGCATAGAACCAAGTGAAGGAAACAACTCGATAAATGCGAACATCGGCGTCATACGCAAGCCCGCACTCCGGGCAGGCATGATCGACCGGCACCCCATCAAGTCGGTAGTGACATCGAATGCACTTGGTGTTTGGTTTTTGCGTCAACGGGGTCATCGCATCGCGTACTATTCCGATTGTACGCCATGTGTATCGCCTGAGTCCGAAAGTCGCCTGTTAGATACCTGCACGAATTCCTCAGTCATCGCGATGCGGTACGGCGGTATGCGAATCCCCAACGTCTTCCCATTCAACAAATGAAAATCAATCCAATGCCGTTTGTGATCGAACCGAACCAGTTCCATCGATGCAATTGACGACCATGGCACAATCCGATCATTGTATTGCCAGGTCCGGAAGAACAGACCGTCCGGCAATATGGCTGCAACCACGCCGGTATGACGCTGCCGCCAGGCACATCCCCCCGTGTAGAACAACGCGCCAAGACTCGCGATCCAAACAGTGATCAAAT
>JBMYUM010000431.1:0-3621 GCA_049605375.1 Phycisphaerae bacterium
ATGTGGGGGGCACGCGTGGCCATTCTGGCCGACGTCCATGTCAAACATGCGACACCCGTCGACAACACGGACATCGCCGCCGCCGCCCGCGACACAGCCTATCGCGGACTCGCCGATGGGCTGATCGTAACCGGCGCCGCTACCGGTGACAGTGCCGATTTCGATGACTTGCGTGCCGTTCGAGAAGCCGTACCCGATCGGAGACTTTTCGTCGGAAGTGGCGCCACCACTGACAACGTAGCTGAGTTGATGAACCTCGCTGGCGGAATCATCGTCGGTACCTCACTCAAACAGGACGGCGTGACCGCAAATCCGGTCGATCAACAACGAGCCGCAGCGTTCGCCAGAGCAGCCGGTCGAAACGTCTGAACGCGAGGAAAGAAAACGACGACGTGAACAATGAACGCCCACGATTTCATCTGACCGCTCCCGCTGGTCCGTGTCACGCATTCATCAGCAATGACCAGGTTCAATCACTCCAGGGCCTGCTGCAGATCATTGACCAGACGCTGGAAGGCCGGTTTAAACTCACCGCAAACGAGCCACTCTTTCTCGCAACGGAACATGAAATCGATGGCGGCAGAACGGACGACCAACGCCGCGCGGATGATATCGAAGAAGCACTTGCTGACCCGAACACCGTCGCCATTCTCGCGCTCCGCGGTGGAGCCTGGCTGACCCGTGTGTTGCCGCGGATCAACTTCGATGTCCTGAACGAACGATCGACGCCGGTCATCGTCAAAGGCTTCAGTGAAATTACATCTCTCGTCAACATCGTGGCGGGGTATGACATGGGCGTTGGCATCTACGGAAACTCGCCCGCATTCCTGCCCTATGGACTGCGACACCACACGCGTCGCCAACAAGCGCAAATGGAAGCCGACAACGTCAGCCCGCGGGAATGGGCAAAGCGGCATCTCATCCCCGAATTCAAGGCGTGTATTACTGACTTGGTCAGCATGGTCGATAGAAGTGATACCATCTTCAACGTGTCAGCTGAGCTTGTCTCCGGCTCGTTGGAACATGGGCAAGAGGCTTCGTTTGTCGGCGGGAACCTGACCGTCTTCCCCGCACTCCTGGGATCCATGTTCCGCGACCGTGTTCCGCTGGAAGGGCACTGGCTGCTGCTGGAAGACTACAACGACCGCGTCAGCCGATTGGATCGACTGCTCGCCCACTTTACGCTTGATCGCGCCTGGGATCGGTGCGAGGGAATACTACTCGGTGATTTTCATTGCGAGCTGGATGATCAGACCGACGCCATCCTGAACTGCCTGCGCAATCACCTGCCGGCAGAATGGAACAAGCCGATACTGCGAACAAAAGACATAGGCCACATCTACCCGATGATCCCGCTTCCGCTGCAATGTCCCGTCCGGTTGCAACTGCACGAGAATGATAAAGTAAGCTTGTGCTGGAAAGCGCACCAGCTCTCTGCTACCCAGCCGGCCGGCAGCTAACACCACACGCCAACCCATCGAGAATTATGGTGCCATGCCGGGTGCCATGCTTACACACCGCCGTAGGCGGGAGTAAGCATGCAACGTCTCACCATTAATCACACTCAGACCCATCGAAAATTATAGTGCCATGCTTACACACCGCCGCAGGCGGGAGTAAGCATGCAACGACACGGGATGACTGAATATCAGGGGATTGGAAATCGGATATGATGCCTTAACACACTTGAATGGGGTGCCATGCCCAAGTCCCCCGAGCGAGTGAGCGTGCGAACGAGTCGAAGGGGCGCGGGCATGCCAGAACCCAATCAAACCTGACGACGCCGCGTGCCATGCATACAAACCACCGCAGGTGGTCGTAAGCATGCAACGTCTAACCATTAATCACACTCAGCCCCATCGAGAAAGCTGGGTGCCATGCTTACACACCGCCGCAGGCGGGAGTAAGCATGCATCATAAGCCCTGATGGTAACGTCCTGCTCGTTAGCCCACCGAAGGTGGGCGACCGAAAGTAGCCCTGGGAAAAGAACCCCGGAGATACAAAAAAGCCCGCCTTGCGGCGGGCCAAAGTGCTGAAAAACTACGACGCTTGCGTCGCACGAACCGGAACGGCTCGTTCGGCATGGCCGACGTATCGGCTCAAGGGGCGATAGATCCGGTTGTTCTCACCCTGCTCGATGAAGTGAGCACACCAACCGGTCACGCGGCTGCAGACAAAGAGCGGCGTATACAGGTCGAGCGGTAGATCCAAAAGGTAGTAGGTGAGCCCGCACGGGAAGTCGACGTTCGGGTAAATCGGGCGTTCCTTGTTGACGATCGGATTCTTGATCGCGTCGTAAATGCCCATGATGTCGTCACGCCCCTTCTCAGAAGCGAGCTTACGCAATTCCTGCTCCAGGATATGAGCACGGTGGTCGCCGTTCTTGTAAACGCGATGACCGAAGCCCATGACCTTCTCTTTGCGAGACAAAGCGTCAGTCACCCAGGCCGAGGCTTCCTCAGCAGTCGAGAACCGAGAAATCAACTCCATCGCTCGCTCGTTGGCACCACCGTGGAGAGGACCCTTCAAGGCGCCGATTGCACCCGTGATCGCCGAAATCATGTCCGACATCGTGGAACCAATGACACGCGTCGTGAACGTGCTCGCGTTGAACTCGTGTTCGGCGTAAAGGACGAGCGTAAGGTCAAGAAGACGCTGCGAAGTCGCATCAGGCTCCTCACCATGACACATGTAGAGAATCTGTGCCGCGTGCGCCAGGCCGGCCTTCGGCGTTACAGGCTCCTTGCCATTGAGAAGACGGAACCGGGCGGCCAGAACATCCGAACAGACCGCAATCAGCCAGATCGCCCGACGACGAAGCGACTCAACGTCGTCACCCTGAACCGGATCAAAATGACCGGCCATCGATACGCCCGTTCGCAAAACGTCCATCATCGGGACATCGGCGGGAATCGGACGCAACGCATCAATCACCGCCGTCGGAAGGCCGTGAAATTCATCCAAAAGCGCCCGAAATGACTGCGCCTGGGTGTCGTCCGGCAGTTCGCCGAAGAGCAACAGGTGAGCGATGTCTTCAAATGTGGCGCTCTCGGCCAGTTCGGCAATCGGATAGCCGCGATACAGCAATTTCCCCTGATCAACGCAGCAGATCGAGGTATCACCCGCGACCACACCTTCCAAACCCGGCTTCGCTACTTCGGTGCTCATAATTTGCTCCCATTCTTCGGTTCGCCAGCACCGCTGGCGATACACCCACCCGCTTACTGTCGGTATGTTATGTCTTGTCTGATTGTTTGACTCGGATCGAGCAGCAATTGTCTGAGTTACGGGACCTTAGGCGCCTGCATGTCGTAACCCAACAAATCATACAATTCGACCCGCGTTTGCATGTCGTCCAACAACGACTTTTGTGACTGTTCCGCCTTGATCGTTTTCAGGGCGCGCTCCGCGGCTTTCATGGCGATCCGCTGCAACGTCACCGGATAAATCACCATGTTGTACCCCATGGCAGCGAACGCTTCCGTCGTGAAGTAAGGCGTCTTGCCGAACTCGGTCATGTTCGCAAGGAGCAAGGCATCAACATCCTTGGCAAACCGAGCCCACTCCTCTTCGGATTGTAACGCCTCCGGGAAAATGGCATCGGCGCCGGCCTCAAGATA
>JBMYUM010000432.1:0-3609 GCA_049605375.1 Phycisphaerae bacterium
GTTGCCGGAAGTCCACTCTACCAACACCGCCTCGTCGACATCGCAGTGGAAACCGACTACGAGTTGTTCGCACTATTCGGTAACGAACAGGATGTCATCGACTACGTCGGAGACCTGATGACACAAGTCTCACAGATCTACGATCGAGACGCCAACACAACGTTTCAGGTCGTTTTCGTCCGCGTCTGGGATACCCCCGAAGACCTGTTCAATGAAGCCGATCCTCTCGTCCCATTCCGAAACTTCTGGAATGCCGAGATGCAGAACGTCGATCGCGACCTCGCAACCTTCTTTACCGGGAGAAGAGACCTTCCGTACGGTGGTGTGGCGTATCTCTCCGCATCCTGTGGTGCGTCAGGCTATTCGGTCAACGGGTTTCTCACCGGTAACCGCCCCGAACCAGACATCCCGGCCTCAGGCCATTACGGCGTGACGGTCGTCGCTCATGAACTCGGACACAACTTCGGTTCAATTCACACGCATGACTTTGATCCACCCATCGATGCCTGCTTCCCCGCACCAACAGTGCCGCAACGAGGCACGCTGATGAGCTACTGCAGCCAAACCGTCAGCGGTGGCCGCTACAGTGTAGATCGGCGTTTCCATGCACGCGTCAAAGACGTCATCGCGGCGAACATTGGTGGCGCCTCCTGCATCATCGATGACTGCAACCGCAACGGAATAAGCGATATCATCGACGTCAATGGCGGAGGAAGTCTCGACGATAACAACAACACCATTCCCGACGAATGCGAAGACTGCAACAACAACGGTATTCTCGACCCGCAGGAAATCGCATCCAACCCGCTACTCGACAACGATAGCGACGGCAGACCAGATACATGCCAGCCGGATTGCAACGGCAACGGCTTTCCCGATCGATACGACATCGAACAAGGTGTCGCCATCGACGCCTATGGCGATGACATTCCCGACGAATGCGAGGAAGACTGCAACAACAACGGTATTTCCGACTACACAGAAATCCAGGACGACTTAACCCTCGACAAGAACCGAAACCGAAGACTCGATGTATGCGATGATTGCGACGGGGATGGAACCACCGACAGCGAAGCCAGAGCCGGCGCCCACAATCTGTGGATCGGCAGCCTCACCACCAACACCCTCGCCATCATGCATGCCCAGACCGGTGTTCGCGTTGGTTTCTCCGAACCCGTTCTCGGCGAAATACTGCTGTCGGATGTCCTCATCACCGAAGACGGCCGCATACTCGCAACAGCAACCAATCTGAACGCCGTCGTCGAATTCAATCAGAACGGTATGTGGATCGACAACCTCGTCCCCCCCTTCGCCGGCGGACTCCAACAGCCCTCATTCCTGGCGATTTCAAATAACGATACGCTCCTCGTCAGCAACGGCGGTGGAAACAACATCCTTGAATACAATCTCCAGAACGGAATCTTCATCGGCGAATTCGTGACCGCCGGAAGCGGTGGCCTGCTCGACCCCCGAGGCATGACATTTGGAACCGACGGCCACCTCTACGTGTCGTCCGCCGGAACAAACGAAATTCTGCGATTCGACGGATCAACCGGACAGTTCAACAGCACGTTTGTTTCGGCCGCGAACAACGACGACCTCGCGTCCCCGGCAGACCTCACCTTCATACAGGATGGTCGACTCCTCGTAGCCGGTTTCAGCTCAAGCGACATCCACGCCTATGACGGTCAGAACGGAACACCACTCGGCTCCTTCCGATACGGCGGCACACTCAACAACCCTTGGGGAATGAAGGTAGGACCGAACGGCAATCTCTTCGTCACCCGTAACTTCAGTGACATCACCGCCACCGCCGCACAACCGGAAGATGACGACGACATTCAACGTTTGCACGTCACAACAACAAGACTCTACGAATACGACATAACCACGGGCTATGTACTCGGTTCATATGTTGTCGGAAATGACACCAACCTGAACAACCCAGCAGGATTCGATTTCTACCCCGGCTGGGAAACCGACTGCAACGTCAACTTCACCCCCGACGCGTGCGACATCGAATCCGGAAGCAGCCTCGACGTAAACAACAACGGCACACCGGATGAATGCGAAGCCGACTGCAACAGCAACGGTGTCTACGACCGGCTGGATATCATCCCGTTCGGCAACAGCACCGACTGCAACGCCAACAGAAGACCCGACGCCTGTGACATCGCGGAAGGCCTCAGCGAAGATTGCGATGGGAACAACATCCCCGATGAATGCGAGAGCGAATGCAACGGCAACGGAACACCCGACGTCTGCGATATCCTCTTCGGAACCAGCAACGACTGCGACGGCAACGGCGTGCCCGATGAATGCGAACTCGACTGCAATGGCAATGGCCTCACCGATGCTTGCGATCTGAACAACGGCACCAGCCTTGATTGCAACAATTCACTGATACCCGACGAATGCGAACTCATCGGAACGGCTGCATACGAATCCACGGAACTTACACCATTCGGCTTCGGCGATCCGATCGAGTTTGTCTTCCCCATCGGACCGGAACCGTCACAGGATGTGACACTAGCCGTCACCGCCACGGCAGACCTCGGTTCAAGCACGGAGTACATGGACCTGTTCCTGAATGACCAGCCCATCGGGCAGCTCTTTGTCCTCAACGCCATCGATTGCCCCAGTACATCACCGCAACAGGAACTGATCATCAACCGGGAGCAGTTCCTGGCGGCACAAGAAAGCGGAGAAGTCCGTATCGCAGCCACCGCAACAGCAAGTGTAAGCAGCAGCCTGTGCAGCGCCGCCAATTGGGTCATCATGGAACTGAACTACGAGTTCAACCAGGATTGTGACCAGAACGGCATACCCGATACCTGTGAACCGGTAGTCGACTGCAACGGGAACGGAAACAGCGATGCATGCGAGATCAGTCAAGGATTGCTCAACGACTGCAACGACAACTTCGTACCCGATGAGTGCGATCTGGAACAGAATACGTCCGTGGACAACAACGGCAACGGGGTGCCCGACGAATGTGATGTGCAGTCCATCTTCCCGGAAGACCTGAATGTGGGAAGCTGTGACAACGACGACGACTGCACCCTCGGCGGAACCTGTACCCAGAACATCTGCTATGTCACGAAGAACCGCTACCTGTCCCTGCGCGCCAACCTGGCCAATGCAGGTCGACGGACGGCACGACGGCTTAGCCTCATCAAACCGGACCAGAGCGAGCTCGTCATCGGCTGGGTCGTCCCCCCTATTCAGGGAGATTTCGCCGACATCGACCCGGTCGTTCCACGCTTTGCAGATTGGTCTGAATACCCCGAAGTGGTACACGTGTTCGGCTGCGCAATCTCACCAGGAAGAACCTACGCCATCCGCACCATCGATGAGAACGATGACGTCACAAATGAACTCCAATTCTCGGCGCCGCTTGTCCTGCCGACCAGCAGCGTATGGGGCGACATCGTCGGCAAAAAAGGCCCGAATGGTTGGTTGCCACCCGACGGGTTCGTCAACTTCAATGACGTCATCGCTGTCGTCATGACGTTCAACAACGATGCAGACGCCGTACCGGTAGAATGGGCCGACATCCAGGATCTCTTCCCGAACCAGACAGTCGAATTCGGCGACATAAGCATCGCC
>JBMYUM010000433.1:0-3598 GCA_049605375.1 Phycisphaerae bacterium
GACAAAGTCTTCCGGTCCACAGGATTGGTACGAATCAGGTTGTAGACCAGATTTCGATGGCCGTCCGCCAACTGCAAGGCCACATCCGCTTCCAGCCCCGTGTCGGCTACACCGACGTGACCCGACAGCGCCCGAATGCTCCGGAGATCCAACATGGCATTCACCATGGCAAATTCCGGATCCTGACCGCCCGCCTGCGCCAACAGCCCGTCAATCATCGGCTGGATAGGCTCAGTCCGTACGAAAAACGAAACCAGCGACTTGCCGCGAGCGTCGCCAATAGCGTCAATCGCGGCCTCATCCGCCAATGACGGCGTGTTGATATCCTGCAACCGCGAGACAACACCCTCGATCTGCGCACGTTCCTTCGAAGCAATCACGAGACGATGCGTAAGCGTAACGAAGACTTCACCTTCAATATCGAAGGTAGGAAAACCGCCGATCGGCTTCTGCGGAATTCCGCCAACGGGCAGGACCGTGCGAAGAGCAGCGCGGATCACTTCCAAATCACCCGGGTGAACAACCAGGACACCCTTAGGTTCTTCGCGATCGAAATCAATGCCGGTTACCGCCAGCGCCGCACCACGCATACCCAGCAATTCATCCACCAACGCCTGCTGGACAGCCAGCCCGGTTTCGTTGCCGGAACCGCCACCGAGAAGGCCGACCTGCCCCAGGAGCGATTTGACCTGATGACCAATCGGCCCCACTTCAACATAGGCAAACGTCTGCGGCGGCATTAAGCCGGCCAGATCACGCGAAGCCACGTCTTCGCGGCACATGGCCAGCCGCGTTGTTGCAACCCGTTCGAGGTCAGCCGATAGCTTGTCCTTGCGAAGCGCCCGCTCGTAGAGCTCGATCGCCGCTTCAGGCTTCCTCGCTTCGGTATCGAGGAAGTACGCCTCATAGAATGAATCTTCCGACGTCTTTGCGAATGCCGGGGTAACCGCTACACACGCCGCGGCAATAACCGCAGCACGCCAGATTCGATGTACTTGTGCTCTCATCATCTTCAGCTCTCCGTGATCAAATGCCCTGCGATGCGGCAACGTGCTGCGTCCCCCAATCCCCTCGCCAGAACGCGAACACGATGGGTGCCCACCACAAAAGGACACCCACATTCGCTGACGGAAAATGGGAGCAGAATGCCTCTCGGGACGACTATTCGAAAACAGAGCTGTGATATTTAGAGAAACGAGGCGAGATATCAGGAAGATTTGAAGATCGCCCCGACCCAATCGCTACCGGGGCACAAACGCGCAGAAAAACGCAGGTGTTTCCCCTAGCGGGCTCCCGCCGGCATGCGGCGGATCGAAAGACGAGCCACCGTCAGAATCAGCAAGCCCAGGATCGCAAGACCCCAAGCACCAACCGTGGGCACGGAAACCGTGAGACAAGACGGCGGATCAGGAAACTCAAACGCCCCCATGTCAACTTCGCGACACGATTGGCGATCGTTACCCATGAGATCGGTCGCCGGAAGCTGATCCGCTGATGCGGGCTGACCGGAATCGATACAGGGAGACTGCGGAAGAAGCGAATAATCCTCGTCGCCCGAAGCAGGCTGACCATCCTGGCCAAGCGTGTCCCCGAACAGAGGGTCATCACCAATGTTCCCGTTTCCGACGAACGTATCCGGCAATGACTGCACGCAACTATGAGAAACCATCATATCGCCGCTGAAAACGACGATCTGGTCGGAATCACCGCCCTGCTGATCCTGATTCGCCCAGAGAATACAACTGAAGAGTTCCGTTGCACTCGAGCTGTTGCCGACAGCGCCACCACTCCCCGCCTCGTTGTAAACGAAGGTGCTGTTTCGAATCGTCGTTTCAGAACCTAGGAGACTGTGAACCGCACCGCCAGCCTGGTCCGCCGAATTGCCGACAAAAAGACCATTCAGAATCGATGGCGTGCTATCCTGAGACAGGATCGCGCCACCACTCGGAAGCCCCTGCCCCGAAGCAACATTCGCAAAGAACTGGCAGTTCTGCATCGTCGTCGGCGAATCCACAAACTGAACCGCACCACCGCCGACCGCCGCGTTCGAAGAAAAAACACAGTCGGAAACCAGAGACGATGACGAGAAATGGAACATCGCACCGCCCAAACCCGACGCCTGATTGTTCCGGAAGCTGCAGCGGCGATAGCTCATCGCACCCTGCAAATTGTAAACAGCACCGCCGTCAGTGGCCGAATTGTTCTCGAACACGCATCCTTCGACCGTCGCGAAACCACGGAAAGCGTAAATGGCCGCGCCCTTGGCGAGAACGGTGTTGTTCTCAAACCGACAATCGCGGATCACCGGCGATGACTCATTCGGAAACAGAAAGATGCCGCCGCCACGATCACTGGGGTTCGAACCGTCGGCGAATGCACCGGAAATCGTAAAACCCTGAAGGACGGCCGTGCTATCAACGCCGTCGCCTGTCACGATGTGATAGGAATTGTCAGTGAACAACGGAATGTTGTCGTCACCGTTCAAATCACCGGAAAGAACCGTCTCATACAGAGACGAATCATTCGCATCCGGATTGGGCGATCCACAACCGGCATACCCACCAAGCAACGCAACACCATTCCGCAACTGAAAGCTCGTGATTCGCGAACCGCCGGCCGGCGCCGGCGTGTACACGCCCCCGGCTACACGCACTTCATGATCCGACCCGGCATCGAGACCCTGCAGAGCATCCTGAAGCGACAGATAAGCATCGCACCAACTGGTACCGTTATTGGCACCCATCGCATCGGCATCCACGTACACCGTCGCCGCCACGACCGGAGAACAGAGCCCAAAAACTGCCGACAGCGCGACAACACAAGCTTTTTGAAAAGATCCCGACATATGAAGATCCATGAATTCGCCCCCTGGTCGATCCCTGTGCAGGTCCATCGACCAATTCCAGCGGGAGCCACAATTGACCAGCAACGACCATCCGTACGACACGCGAACCGCCGCATCAGCGACCGCCGAAAAAAAGCCGCACCATCGGGTTGATTAACCGAAAACCCCCATCAACTCGCAGTTTAGCCAAACCGACGGAGGTTTTCCATGGCCCCGCATCTTTACAAACGTATTCGCCCCCCCGGACCGGTCAGCATGGCCATCCCCCCGTTACTTATTCGGACGCTTGCCCGCCACGTCACAGACACACGTCACAAACGGGCAGCTCCATCACCCCGAAACCCCGCTGCAGCCCGCGCCGCACCCGACTCCCACCACAGTACCGTCTGGTAGTGGCTCGTCTCGCTTCATACAATCAGCCTGATTGTCGAAGCAAGGATAACGACTCGATGTCAGGTAGCGTGTGAACCCGCGCTATGCCTCATCGAGTCCCATGGTAATTCGCCAAATGATCGACCCGAAACCGATGACGGCCGCCGCGAAAACCGGCAAACCGGGTCATGAGTGCACGTAAGTTCGAGGTAATGCCAGATGTCCACCATCACGGGCGGTGCGTCCCACTCAGCCCCCAAACCCCAACGAGTCAAGTATGTTCCCGCCGTCGGCCCACGACTGCGAAAGCTGCTCTACTTCGTGTTTGCACTCTTCGCCCTGCTCAGTGTCAACGCGGTCTACCTCGTCAGCATCACCCTC
>JBMYUM010000434.1:0-254 GCA_049605375.1 Phycisphaerae bacterium
TCCGCCACGCAGTACTTTCTGATCGCCGCTCTCCGGACCGACCGGGTTCTCCAGCGGCCCCAGGGGGTACTCCGCTTTCCAGTCGGAACACCATTCCATCACGTTGCCGTGCATGTCATACAAACCCCAGGCGTTCGGCTGAAAACTCGCGACCGGCATCGGGCGGGAACGAGCGTCACCATCGCTCGCGGTATCAATGTTGGCTTGACTGACCGCGATGGTTTGTCCCGTATGGAACGCCGTCGTCGTGCCGG
>JBMYUM010000434.1:264-3593 GCA_049605375.1 Phycisphaerae bacterium
AGCGCGTTCCCACTCAGCCTCTGTCGGTAGTCGATAGTATCGCTCTTCGAGCTCACTCAACCGTTGACAGAACTCCGCCGCCTCCAGCCAGGACACGTACGCCGGCAACGCATCGCCGACAAACCGTAGTCCGCTGGCTTCGTTCGGATGAACACCCTCCGGCGGATGGTAGTCGTTCCCCATGACCTCCGCCCACTGACGCTGTGTCACCTCGGTGACACCCATGTAAACGGTCCGCGTCAGTTCAACTTCGACCATTCTCTCATCGTTATTGCGATGCGGCTCCGACGGCGGACTTCCAATCGTAAAACGACCGGTGGGAATCGGAACCATCCTCATGTCGATCCCATTGGTGAAATTCGCCAACACCGGCGCTTGCGGATCATCCGCCCCTTGCGAACCACCAAAGGTCTTCACGGGGGAGAAACCGCCATATTCAGACGAATCGATAGGCCTCTGCTGGGACAACCATAATCCCATGCCCACACTGCCGAGAGCGAAGAACGTCACCAGCCCCCAAACCCACCATGCCAGCCGCTGCCGCCTTCCCCCGGCAGGAATGACGTGAGTGCGATGCATGGCTGGATCGACCAGTACGTTGGTGCCCGACGTGCCGCTACCTGCCCCGGTTGCGCCACTGCCGGAAAGCCCCCCCGAACCGAACACGCCACCGCTTCCGGACATCCCGATCACCGCCGAACCACCGATGATCGATCCGGTATCGGAAACCAGCGCCACACTCGCCTCCGATTGCATCGCCGCAGCAAACGCCTCCGCCGTGGGACGGGCATCAGGATCTTTGGCCATCGCCCGACGAATGAGGTCGCCCATCACACGCGAGCACATCGGCGACTTGATGCACGGATCAGGAACCGGGGCTTCCAAATGCTGCTTGATCACATGGTTGATCTTCTCTCCGGTATATGGCGGCGAGTTCGTCAGCAATGCATAGGCGGTAGCCCCAAGACTGTACATGTCAGACGCCGGCGATGCCCCTTTCCGCTGAATGACCTCCGGCGCAACATAAAACGGGGTACCGAGAATCTGCTGATCATCGTCGTGAAACGGATTCTCTGCCGAATCCAGCTTCACCATGCCAAAGTCAACCAGCTTGCAACGCCCCTGACGATTCAACATCAAGTTGGCAGGCTTGATGTCACGATGAATCACACCACCTTCATGCGCGGCCGCCAATGCACGGGACGCATCCGCCAGCATGATCGCAGCTCGCCCGGGATCAAGCGGCCCGGTCGCCCTCACAATTTCGTGAAGACTGCCGCCCTCCAGAAACTCCATCGCAATGTACCACCAACCCTGGTGCTCATTGATTTCATAAACGCGGGCAATGCCGGGATGATCCAACGCCGCCGCCGTTTGCGCCTCCAGCAGGAAACGTTTCACCGCCTTCCCCTGCTTCTGCCCGGACATACGCCGACGAAGTACCTTGATGGCAGCAATGCGTTTCAGATTCACGTCCTCGGCCTGAAACACCACACCCATCGCCCCTGAACCCAGAAGCCTCATCAGGCGGTAGTGACCGAGACGCTTACCGATCCATTTGGCAACGGACGTCTTTTTCTTGTTCTTTTTCCCTGTTGCGGATTGACCTGGTTTCTTGCTCGGTTTGGTGGGTGATGTGCCTGCCGGTGGTATGTCATCGATGACCTCGGCCTCGGGAGACACCTCAACGGTAGGCTCCAAGGCGGCACCGTCTTCGGAACCTCGTTCGTCCTCATCGCGCGGCGCTTCCACGTCAGCGACCAGGCTCGCCTCGAAGTCTTCAATACTTTCCAGACCTATGAGTTTCTCTTCCATAACCACCAAGACGGAAGGTAATCAACGCGCTACCTTCTGGCAACGAACTCTTGCCACATCATAGCACCGATTCGTCCCGAACATGCGCAGCGATACGGCTCCAAACTGTTAAGGCTGCGCAAAGTCCTTACGGCGTCATGCCCTGCTGTCGATCGAACCTGGTGGCCAAGCATCGACAGAAGCCCGCCCGGAACCGAAACGCCTTCCGAGGAATCAAAAATCAACCAATTGGCAAAGTGATCAGCAACACAAACCGATGCAGTGAAACGAGGTCGTCGGAGTACCCGGCAGAGAAACCGACGAACTTGTGAATTAACCGGAACTTTACCGATTAGCCTATTGAATCGCTTTGCTAGAATCTCTATGATCCCCGCGATGATTCAGGTAAACCAAGACAATTTGCAGCAGCTTGCCCAAGCCAGCTCGGCCCTTGAAGCAGAATCCGCCCTTCGCGCGTTCCGCCTCATCGCCAACAAGCTTGCCATGCGCTCACGTATTAGCCTGCTATGTAAGCATATGTGGGCCTATGTACGCCCGCGCGGCCGCTGCACCTGACCTGAAGATTCCATAAGAAGCGAACAGGAAGCGGCCCGCAAAGAGATTTGCGAGCCGCTTTTTTTTGTATGTACGTTGAGATTTGTACGTAACCCGGAACCCGTGGAGTGACGTCACTCCCGGAAACATGACCCCTTACGAGGAGGGCCGCCGCCATGAGCTTCTGGTCGGCAACAACACTGGTGTTCTTCGTTCTCGATCCCTTTGGCAATGTACCAAAGGTACTCTGTACACTCAGCGGCGCACCGCTGCGAAAACGTGAACGCGTACTGATTCGCGAACTCGTGATCGCCCTTGCCGTAATCATCATGTTTCTGTTTCTCGGACGTGAGGTCCTCATGCTCATGCATCTGTCGCAAGAAGCATTGAGTGTGGGTGGGGGCGTACTGCTTTTCCTCATCGCCGTCCGAATGATCTTCCCACCGGCCGACAAAGGTGGTCAGAGTGAAGACGAAGACCCTTTCGTTGTACCCGTCGCCATCCCCTACATCGCCGGGCCGGCGACGCTGGCAACCGTGATGGTCATGGGAACCAACGAACCGGATCGCTGGCCGACCTGGCTCGGTGCTGTCATCGTGGCATGGTGCGCGGCCGGCATCATCATGATTGTTGGGAACCGGCTCGCAGATCTGATCGGCAAGCGTGGACTGATTGCTCTCGAACGGCTCATGGGAATGATCCTGATCGCCATTGCCGTTGAGATGCTCTTCCGCGGTATCAGAATGTTCCTCGCAAGCGTGGCATAAATCCTGCGGCGAACAACGAGCCATCGTCGTTGCGTTGATAAACAGAAGCGGGGAACCATGGGGGGCCGCCATCATGCGATGGTGGTTCCCCGCTTCCTGTACACGGGCCGTATTCGACGTGAACATGTCCGATCGCACGAACGGATCACACGAGCGGTACGCCGCTGGCGAAGCGGTCTGACGTGCGCAGGATTCTCAGGTTCGCTGCAAGTG
>JBMYUM010000435.1:0-3574 GCA_049605375.1 Phycisphaerae bacterium
CTTCTGCTGAAGTTCCTACGCCAGTAGCCGCAGCCAACGAGCCTGTCTCGTCGGTTCTACCATCCAGCACAGACCCCAACGATCCGTTGGCCGCCATGCAGCAATCAGCCGCGACGCTCGGCAAGATTGCCGATGCACGTTTGATCGGCTGGGGCGCAGTCGACCCCATCCAGTGTACCGTCCAGGAAGTTGGTGAAGGCGGAATTCAAGTGATGGCATCAACGCCCGGCTCACTAACCGTGGGCTCGCGGGTCGAAATCGTGATTGAGCCAAGCGGCGACGCACACGGCCTGGGCGATCTACTCGGCGAAGGCTGTTACGCCACGGTCATCCGCACAGAACGTGCGAACATCCCCGGGACAGAAGACGCCGGCATGAGCGCAGGCCTCCGCTTCGACCAGCCGCTGATGCTTTAGACGAACCACAAACCGTCTACGATCGCACGGCTCATGGCGGTGCGATCCATCAACCGGTCGTGGTGAAGTCATCGACGGCGGTTATCTCGTTACCATTGATGTCAAAGACCCCCGAAACATCGATTTTGACACCCGATATAAGCGACGGACCGGTCGTCGTCAGCGAGACCGAACGACCATCATTTTCCAGTGTTGCGTGGGTTATGGTGACGCTCGACTGCTCGACATTGTAGTTTGCAATCGTCGTTGCCGTGGTTCTGTCGACTGCTTCGCTGAACACAATGACGATCTTCTTGGTGCCGGATCGTGTCGCGCTGGCAATCGTCGGCGGCGAGGTCTCGCTGTTCTCCATCACACCGAAAGATGTCGAATTCATCTGGTTACCGGCAAAGTCCTTCACATTCGCGACGGACAACAAATCCCCGACGCCAAGGCTCGGGAAAATCAGGCGAACCGTCCGGCTGTCGCTCTGCAAAGTCGCCGAGCTCGGCTTTTCACCCGTCGCCGCAATCGCATAGCTCTCTTCAATCTCGGCCGACGGACGATCCAACGCCTCGTTAAACACGACATCCACTGTTGGTGACGTCGCGTTGGCCGCGTAGGTCAAGCTCGTGGCGATCGGTGCCGCGTTATCCGACGCCGGGTCGATTGCCTGGTTGGTCACGTCGGTCATCACTCGACCGGCGAGGTCAGAAACGGAACGGACGGATATCGTCGTGTCGATCTGTGCCTGTGGGAAGGTGGCATGGACCGTGCGCCCATCATCCTGAAGCGTCGCATTCGAGGCGACACGATCGTCGGCATCCATGGTGTAAAGGCTCACGGATTCGACCGCGGTCCGATTGAGCGCCTCACTGAATGTCAGCGCCACCGTCGGCGTTGTTTGATTGGCAAGGAATTGCACCGTTTCCAAACGTGGCGAACGCGTGTCTTCTTCGGCGGCCGCGATCAGAATCATGCTGTCATCCAGGAGATTGCCCGCGAGGTCGGTCACGCCGGCGAACTGAATCGAATCATCGAGGGCGGCGGTCTCAAACTCAAGAAGCACTTCCTGCCCCCCCGACTGGACCGTCGCCGTCAGGGCACCGCGGTTATTACCTGACAACCTGTAGGCGGTCGTACGCTCAGCGGCAGTACGATCGACGGCTTCGCTGAATCGAACGATCGCCGTCGGCGTATCCTGATTGGCCAGGAACACGGCTTTTTCGACGGACGGCGGATTCGAATCACCGTTCGCCGTGATACTCGAATTGACAACCGGCGCCATGACGTTTCCGAAGAGGTCGAGGACGTCGGTGACCGTGATGGTGTCGGCAACACCTAAGGTATCGACGGTCACCCGAACGGTACGCTGATCTTCCTGAAGCAATGCCGTGCTCACTGCGGCGTCATGGCTAAAGCGGTAATTGCCGGGATCTTCAGCCGTCTCCTGGTCGACCGGTCGATTGAATGAGACTTGAACAATCGGGGTGCCGACGTCCGGCAAATAGGTAGCGCTTGCGATACCCAAGGGGACCGATGCCTGCGTGAAGTCAACCGTCACCGTCTCGGCCGCGCCCATCTCATTTCCGTTCAGGTCCTGCAAACCGCTGACGATCAGGGTGGCATCGACGGGAAGGAATTCAAAGGCTACATCGACAGCGTTGCCGCCTTCAGCAATCGTCACCGTATTCGGGTAGATAACGGTATCGCCATCCTGCAAATGATAGGAAGCCAGGTTCTCAGCGCTGGTTCGTGAAACACCTTCGGAAAACGTCAGATGAAGCACCTGCATGCCGGTGCTTTCACCCGGTGCCGCGCTGACCACCGTCGGTGGTGTCGTATCATCAGACGTTTCGATCGCAAAGTAGGATCGGTCGGACATGCGATGCCCCGCGAGGTCACGAACGTCGGTCACCGCGATGGAAGCCGGTGGATCCAAGCTATCGAATGTCAGTCGTACACGTGATCCATCAATCACGTTGGCAACCAGGGGCGTTTTGTCGATAGCTTGCCCGATGGTGTGCAACAGATAATTGCCGGAGTTATGTGCGCTGGCCATATCCACCGCTTCGGAGAATATGATATCGACATGTGCCAGTTCACCGTCACTGGGATAGCTGGCACTGACCGCCTCCGGTCGTGTTCGATCGTCAATTGCTTCGCGAACTGCTATCGACGCGACATTTGCAATGGGCATACCGTTGATGTCATTGAGACCGATGACTTCGACTGAGGCGCCGACAGGCAGTGCGTCGAACGTCAGTTCCACCTGCATACCGCAGCCGGTGACACGACTGCTAGTCGGATGGATCAGATCGGTCGTCAGACTGAAGTTGGTTACATCTGATGCAGATTCGGGATCGATGGCATCGTCAAATGTCAGAATGACGACACTTGTTGGTGAGTCTGCAACGAACTGTGCCGCCAGCAGGCCCCCGGGAAACGTATCGAAGCCCAGTCGCGTGACGGGAAGCAACTCTTCCAGGTCGGTCCCTGCGGCGAATCGGATCAAGTCGAACTCGTTGACGATGTCCTCAAATGTGACAAGCACACCGAGGGACTCTGGAATTGGTTCGACTTGAAGCGCCTCTCCGCCGTTCTCCAGCCGGTAGAAAGAGGGTTGCGATTGGGGAAAACCTCGAACGGAGGAGTCGAAGTTAACCACGACTTCGCAGGATGAACCGATTTCCTGAAAATTTGCACTGAGTGGTGTTTTGGATTCTGCGAGCGCATCGACAAACTGTTGCGCGCAACCGGCCATGAGTCCACAGATCACAGCGACACTACTCAAGCATGCATACTGGCGTCTCATAGGTAAGAACTTCCAGGTCTCATTGACTGTTTGCCCGTCGACGTACGATAAGAGAGGTACGGGCGCGATACTCCCGGTCGTTCCTATCGGAAGTGATGGAATCGAGCGTTAGGAGGGTCACGAGGCGATTCGAATCGCTTGAACTATCGGACGCAACTGCCTGCCGAACTGGCCGGCGTGACTGCTCTGGATGATTTTCACCCATCGACGAATGAATGGCGTTCGGTGGATTCGAGTGGATTCTCGGCGAACGGCCTTGCCGTTCATCCCCGGCGCCCCAACCGGTCGAAACCAATGCTGTTCTTTTTTTTGTTTGCGGAAGGGTCTCAAACCATGAATCTGCCCAACGTTGAACGTAGATTCG